>DYSN01000232.1 GCA_020718205.1 Draconibacterium orientale | reverse complement strand
TCGGAAAGACGACGACCAAATAGAGAATGATATCGTTCCCACTCGGAAAGATGACAACCAAATAGGGAATAATATCATTCCCACTCGGAAATACGACAACCAAATAGGGAATACTATCGTTCCCACTCGGAAATGTGACGACCAAATAGGGAATACTATCGTTCCCGCTCGGAAAGATGACAACCAAATAGGGAATAATATCGTTCCCACTCGGAAAGATAACGACCAAATAGGGAACAATATCGTTCCCACTCGGAAAGATGACAACCAAATAGGGAATACTATCGTTCCCACTCGGAAATATGACGACCAAGTAGGGAATGATATCGTTCCCACTCGGAAAGATGGCGACCAAATAGGGAATCTACTACGTCCCACCCGGAATATTGTAGGAATTAAGGCGTAAAAAATTGGGAAGAACTGTTGTCCTTCCCTGTAGATTTTTCATGGTGAAAAAATAAATTATTCGCGATACATAAGAACGGTATTCAACAACTGTTCACTATGGTTATAAATCTCATCGATTGTTGCTATAGCGACCCGTGTTCCCACTTTTTCTGCATCGAAGAGTTCGATATATTTCTGCGCAGTGTTGAAGTGAAGTCTACATACAGGTTTGCGGTTATTATCATCAATGAGAATCCCAAAGTAGCTTTTTGTATCGCGATGAAAAATCCGATGTACTGGCATTTCCTTGCGAATAATCGCTTTGACAATATGGAACCCCTCAAGTTCTTCGTCGGTCGTCATAATTCCTGAATCTTTTTTATCATCAGGCGAGGATTCTTCAATTAATGGATCTGCTGGAGCCGAAGATGTTGGCTTTGGTTGCGGAAGAGTTGTTCCAATTGCATTCTCGAATCGCACTGTAAGTTGCTCTTTCATAAATTCGTTCATAGCTCGTTTTGTTAATTCCATAAATTGATCAAGGACTTTTGCGGTCTTAATCCCTTCATATACTTGAGCCGCTATTGATTTTACAAACTCTTCAGTTGGTGAAGCAAATAATGAAGTGATGATTTTTTTGATTTGGTTGAGATATTTCAGTTCACCGGCAGTACTGATAATTGCATCAATATTGAATGCCGATTTGGTCATTTTTTTAAGTTCTGGAACCATTGCTTCATTTATGTCGAGCATATTTATTTCGAGGAATGGGCGAGAATCCATGACGTTTGGTTTATCAAGATCGGTAAAAAACTGATACAATATTCCATTGGTAAGAATCCCAATGCGAGAATTAGTCACATGAAAATAACGACCTAATTGTGCCTGATGAATTTCAAGAAGTGGTTCGCTACATTTTTTACATTCTACTAGAATTTGTACTTCGCCATCTTTCATAATCGCGTAGTCTACTTTTTCACCTTTTTTTGATGCAATGTCAGCGGTGTATTCAGGGACAACTTCGGTTGGATCAAAAACATCGTAGCCCAAGATGTTACCAAGAAAAGGCATGATAAATGCATTTTTTGTGGCTTCTTCAGTCTGGATTGAATCTTTTAGTGTGGAAATCTTTTTTGCAATTGTTTGCATACGTTCTACGAAATCCATGTTTTCCATGGGTGCTCCTCGTTTTATTGGTTACTGAATTTCTCAGATAAAAAAGGGACGCACTTTCCCAAATATCCAGCCAACAGGCACGACCAAATGCCTTAACAATGGATATAAAAAGAAAGCACGCCCCCGAAAACGAGGACGCACTCTCTCTTGTAAATGCCTTGTTGGAAATTGGTCGTTTCGTTGGCGGCATTAACAAAAGAAGTGCAGAAATTTTAGGATTACTAATCCAAGATTCAAAACTATATCATGCGAATCAATACATTCTTGTGCAGTTGTGAAATATTTCTCGATACGACAACAAAAACGGGAAGAACTTTCGCTCTTCCCGTGAGAAAAATCGGTCGTGAACGGTCAACTATACTTTAAAACTTCCCACCAATTGATTCCGTTCGAAGGAGATGTGGGAATTCTGATCAAATTTACTATCACATTGCAGATGCGATTTCAGTACGGTACTATTGTTCACTGAAGTGGGACCACAAATAGAGAGCATTGTATGAGCAAATCTGCAGTAGAATTTCCTGTCGCAGCACCAGAACAGCATCGAGATCAATTGCGCCGGCGGCTTATTATGGTTATCGCCTCGGTTTCAGCATTCATCACGGGACTCTATTCTGTGTATGATGCACTGTTTAATCACCTAATTTCTATGGCACTTCTCAATGGATTTAGTACAATTCTCTTTGTGGGGATTGCCTTAAAAGCACCATGGGCATACTCTTAGCGGATTATTAGACGAATCTTTCTCCTTGCCCTGCTCTGGGTTGAACTGTATTTGTTACTACTCAGGTACCACGAAAACCCCTTTTGTTTTGTAAGTGATTGATAT
>DYSN01000231.1 GCA_020718205.1 Draconibacterium orientale | reverse complement strand
TAAAAGAATTGAAAGCTTTGCACGACAGTTTAAAGGAAAAAATATTACCAAAATTGAAAGAATATCAAATAATAGAATGAAAAAGGCTTATAACATTTTGTAGCCGGCCATGCCGCAGGGAAGCAGCGGAGCAGAATTTAAAACGCAGTACAATCTGCGGCACAGGCGGCTACAAGTTACCGTTGAACTAAACCTCTGGTAGCGCCGTACCAAAAAAAAGCTTATCATAGCAATTTTAATATTTAGTACAAACAATTAAAATTTACTGCTATGAATAAGCTTTATGCATTAAAAGAGTTTACAAACGATTTGAAGGTGCGCAATTTAGCAAAAAGTACCATTGAATCCTACACCTATCAATTAAATCAGTTCCTTGATTATTGTCAGGGTGTCCCCCAAACCATCAATGTTCCCAAAATCAGGGAGTATATGCTGTACCTGAAGGTTGACCGTAAATACAGCCCATCAGGACAAAATATTGCCATTTCGGCCATCCAGGATTTCTACAACCGTGTCTTGCAAGTGGAATGGCCCAAAAAGATCATTGGCAGGCCAAAAGTAGAAAATAAATTGCCAATAATCCTTACCCAGGACGAAATGAAAAATGTCCTGGCAGGCATAATAAACCTCAAGCATAAAGCCATCCTTTCGCTGATGTATTCGAGTGGTGTACGTACTTCTGAATTGCTTGATCTAAAACCTGAACACATTGACAGCAAACAAATGTATGTGATGGTACGCGGAGGAAAAGGCTATAAAGACCGTAGTACTTTGTTGTCCACCACATGCCTAAACCTTCTTCGTGAATATTACAGGGAATACCAGCCCCAGGAATTTCTGTTTAACGGGGCAAAAGGGGCATGCCCCTATTCGGCGACATCGCTTGCCAATATCCTTAAAAAAGCTGTAAAAAAGGCAGGTATCAAAAAAAAGATATCTCCACATACCTTGCGCCATAGTTTTGCCACCCATCTGCTGGAAAATGGCACCAACCTTTTCTATATCAAAGAACTACTTGGTCACAAAAGCATTAAGACTACACTTGTCTATCTGCACCTGTGCAGTAAAGATATCAAAAAGATTGTCAACCCGTTGGATAAATTGTTTGGGGAGGGTGGATTATGAAACCAAGGCAAGCACCATCGCCCACAATAGCCGGAATATTTGAAAAATACATGGTTGAATATACAAAAAACCATGCGCTGTCTGGCCAACAACGAAAAGCCGTCAACGATATTTTACGCTGCCAGACCCAAAAATGCGGTATGCACGCAACCGTATGCACCGATTGTGGGACGATAGATTTTTCGTACAATTCTTGCCGCAACCGCCATTGCCCGAACTGTCAAAATGCTCAAAAACAAAAGTGGATTGGGAAGCGGAAAGATGAACTATTACCGGTAAGTTATTTTCACCTGGTTTTTACGGTTCCTCATCAGCTTAATTTAGTTTTTATGGAAAACAAAGCGCTTTGTTACAACCTGTTGTTTGAGAATGTGTGGAAAACCATTGAGCATTTTAGTTCCCAGCCCAAGTGGTTGGGCGCAAAAACAGGCTGTATTGCGCTATTGCACAGCTGGGGGCAGAACATGTCATATCACCCCCACATACATTGCATCATGCCTTCTGGTGGCCTTACCGAAGATGGTATGGAATGGCTGCACATGCACCCAAAGTTTTTTGCACCAGTCAGGGAGATTTCCAAAAAGTTTAAAGAACTGTTCCTCGAAGCCTTAGGGTTGGAGAAAACAAACCTTAAACCAGCAATAGCACCAGATGGATGGGATATCCTAACCAAAGCTTTGGAAAAAACAAACTGGGTTGTTTTTTCGCAGGCCTCGTTTGTAAAACCTGATTATGTGATTGATTATTTGGGAAATTATACCCATAAAATAGCCATCTCGAACTATAGGCTTATTAAGTTGGAAGATGACCATGTTTTTTTCTATTGGAAAGACTACAAGGACAATGGAAAAGAAAAAATCATGCGTTTGCCTGTTTTTGAGTTCATACATAGGTTTCTGGAGCATGTATTGCCCTATAATTTCTACAAAATAAGGCATTACGGGATTTTCGGGAACAGATATAAGGCCACAAACATAGAAAATGCCAGGCGGTGCCTGGCAAAAGAGGGCAAGGTACTGGAAATGGTAGAGCTAAACCTCGGCGATATAGAGACCTTGCCACCGGGGTGCATATACATGGGTGCCTGCAAATCATGTGGGGGTGCAACCATAAGCATGTACCATTACCGGTTATGGCAATTGGAAGAAATGCATGAAAATGAATTGCTCCTTCAAACAGGTTGAAAGCTAAAAACCGTTGGGATGTTGGGGGTTTTGTAAAAACTTGTTTTTACAAAACCCCCAACATCCCAACGACAAGGTTCTTTGAATTATAAATTAT
>DYSN01000230.1 GCA_020718205.1 Draconibacterium orientale | reverse complement strand
AAAAACCCAACAGAACGTCTTTAAGGTGCGGATATTTATCGAGCGTCTCTTTTACCTTGTGTTTTGCTAATATCGGCTCTTTTTTTTCTGTGTTTATGTTCTTCTCTTCGCTTTCAATCGCATTAACGGGGCAGACATCTAATGCGTCTTGGCATTGGTTTTCTTCTGCCTCATTTTCGGGTTGTTTATACACGTAGGCTATTTCTTCGCCCATTTTAAAATTCTTGTCAGCTACTTCAACGCAAGCGTGGCAACTGATACATTCTTCTGTTACTTTAAATGTTTTCATATTTATTTATTTTTTCAGTCATAATTTAATTTTTACAATTTATTTTAAAGAGGTGCATTCAAGTAATAAATGCACCAACTTTAATAATTCCTTTATCAGCTCCTCACCTCAAAAAACAATCAATATACCTCGTGGGTGCCGTCGGGTAAAAAGTTTACATGGGGCGGTTGCTTGGTTTTCTCAAACAAATCCCAGGCTTTTTTTAAATCGCCCCAAAGGCTCACATCGTCCTTGTATTTGCTGTAGCGTTTTACCATGGCTGCATAGGTGGCATCGGTGAGTTTGGCCGGAAACATGGTAATGTCTATTATCTCCTGTCCGCTGTTATATGCTTCAATGCCATATATATACAACTCCTTTATCCGCTCGTTGGTTATGGCAATACATCCCGACGAAATGCATTCGCCGTGGATAAAAATAAAATTCCCCAGTCTGCCTTTCACCCCCCTGATACTGTCGGAAGCATTGGGATAGTTCACCTGCATGGAGAGATAATACTTACTAAAGGGATTGATCCCCGAGATATGATAAAACCCTTCGGGAACCTGCAAGTCCTTGTAACGCCGTTTGGGACCCACATCGCCCGAAATATCGCAAATGGGAAAAACCTTGATGAGTGTAAAAACGGAATCGGAAATGTTTTTAGCCCACAATTCAACCAATTTTTCGACTTTGAAGGACCGCAGATATATCCTTAAGCTATCGCGCGAAATATTGTGCTCCTGCAGGTTTTTTAACACGACTTTTTCTTTGCCTGCATAGGCTTCCTGCACGCGGGTATATTTCTTTTGCTGGTCTCTGAACGAGGGGGCTGTGGAGCTGGTATCTGTTAATAGCAGTGACAAGAGTATGATGAATAGTTTCATGGTTAATTTTAAATTCGACCGACAAAAATAGCAGAAAAATCACAGGGTGAATCAAGGTTAATGGCTGTTTTATCAACGGGTTTCAGCCGACTGCAATGCAATGTATTTATCTGTTATCCTGCTATTTAATGCCATATTTATTCCAAAGTAAATTGTTGGCCATAATCGCTCATGTCTTGCATAATGGGTAAAATTCGCTCTACCTCTGCTGTAAGACTGAATTCTACTTTCGGGGGTAGGATTTCGTGGACTTTGCGGCTAACAATTCCCTGGCTTTCAAGCTCTTTTAGCACCTGCGAAAGCATCTTGTCGTTTATCACCACCAAATTTCGCTTGAGTTCGCTGAATCGTTTGCTACCGTCGCGCAAATTCCAAATTACAATTCCTTTCCACCGCCCCCCGACGATGTGCAGGGTTAAATCGACGGGGCAATAGAAATAGGTTCCGTTGAGTTCGTATCGTTTCATGGGGCAAAATTAGGGAGTCTTTTGCTGCTTACCAAAAAGATAGCGCTTTCTTCTTGGTAAGTACATGATAAAATGAAAGCTGAAATGATATTTTTGCCAGCATCAGTTTTACATCGAAAGTGATTAACAGCGGAAGTTTTATGGGGGCTCCGGCCAACAATAAAGACATTGTGATAACAGGCATTTTTATGCGCAAAGTGGCCAATGGCAAGGTGATGCAGGAATGGCAAACCACCGATATTCCGGGCATTATGTCGCAAATAGGATTTGGAGCTACTTTTGGCTATTCGGTATTTGTAACAGGTTTTAAGGTGAAGCAAAAGCCCCCCGTTCGCAAGCCCAACGATTTTCTGCACATCAATGGCACGGTTGAAAATTTCGATCGATTGATGGGAGCGGAGAAAAACAAGTATGTGAAGAAGTATTTGAAGGAAAAGATGGGTTAGCGAGAAAGGTAAGGACAGTCAGGATTTCTCAGTCGTCTAACAGGTTCGGCTACATCGAAATGCAATCTGCATAATGGGAAATATGTACATCTTTGAGCCGGCCTTTAAGGCCGCCTGATTGGTGTTCTGTTCTTAACAAGGTGCAATGCGCCTTGTTTAAATTAGTTAGGCTTTCAGCCTGATATAAAACCAAATCTTTATTCTGAATCACCGTTGGCAGAGTATTGCCTGACCTTCAGTATTTTTTACTTTTTCATCAAGGGAAAAGTAAGGGAAAGAAATTTTTTTCTTTTCTCCTTTTTTAGAAAAAGGAGAGCAATCCGATAGCTATCGGATCA
>DYSN01000104.1 GCA_020718205.1 Draconibacterium orientale | reverse complement strand
ATGAATAAGATTCGGCTAAAAAGCAAATATCATCTCAAACAGGTTTATGTTCAGCATTATAGCCCAGAAAAGAATTTATATTTCGATCAACTGGCCGAAAAGCGTTTCGCCGAATTAAAATATCTGTCCATTCAGCTGCCCATTAGTGGTATCTGGACCATTTCGCAGGCGCATGATGGCGAATTTACCCATAAAGAAGACTGGAAACACGCCTGGGATTTTGTAATTCTGAACGCATCAGGAGCTCAGTATCAAGGAGATGGTTTTGCTTTGACCGATTATTTATGCTACAATAAAAATATTTTAGCTGCCTACGACGGCATTGTTCAGGAAGTCGAAAAAAGTATCGATGACAATGCGGTTGGGGAAAACAATCTCTTGTCGAATTGGGGCAACACAATAATTTTAAAACATTCCGAATACTTGTATTCCAAATACTCACATCTTCAAAAAGAAAGCATCAGCCTAAAAAAGGGTGACCGGGTAAAAAAAGGACAAGTGATTGCCAAAGTTGGCAATAGCGGACGAAGCCCCTACCCCCATCTCCATTTTCAGTTACAGCAAACCCCCTATATTGGCAGCCATACGATTTTATATCCCTTTTCCTCCTATTTTAAAGTAGATGCCGATGGGACAAGAAAACTAAAAACATACGATTTTCCTCAAACAGGCGAAAAAATAGAAAAAATTGCCATCAACGAACTCATGAACAAGGCTTTGACCTGGGAAGTGGGTCGCAAAATGGAGATGGAGATAGAACAAAACGGAATTAAAAGGCTGGAATTGTGGCGCATACAAGCCGATATGTATAGAAACACCTATATTGAATCGGTAGATTCTAACTCCTT
The DNA here is from genome assembly GCA_020718205.1 of Draconibacterium orientale. Taxonomy (GTDB): domain Bacteria; phylum Bacteroidota; class Bacteroidia; order Bacteroidales; family UBA12170; genus UBA12170. The sequence goes on along the minus strand of DYSN01000104.1, from coordinate 12,263 downwards.
TGCCTATTTCTACAACGATGGAAATTTAACCTATTTCAAAAATTTTGCAGGCAAAAAATCATCGGCTTTATACCATTTTTATCTGGCTCTATACAAGGTACATCATTCATTCTATGCCGGCATTCGAATGGATGATGAAGTGGCTTTGCATCTGAGCTCACTGCCTTTACCAACTCGTATTCTCCAAGATATTATTTCCCCATTTTACCTTTTTATTCACAGCAAATATGCGCTTGTGTACATAGAAGCCGACGACGATTTTTCTCCCACCAAACTGAGTCTCATGAGCTCTGTTTCGAATTACCATTTTGGCAAGATAAAAAAGAAAAACAACTATCATATGGAGATAAATTCAAGTGGACACCTATTTATTTCACTCAATAATAACCAGTTAACAATTACTCAAAAAAATTAACCATGAAAAAAAATATCATCATCCTATTCTTGCTTTTCTACGGAATGAGCTTGCTGGCTCAAGATTTTAACAGCGATTTAAAAGCCTTTCGCGAAAGCATTGAATAGAAATAAAAGGAGATTATTCAAAGGCCGTTGAATCTCTCAAACAAAACTATTCGTCTGCCTCCTACGAATTTAACTTAAGGCTGGGCTGGCTCGACTATCTCGCCGGACAATACATAGAATCAACCACTTACTACCAAAAGGCGCTCTCTCTAAAACCCATGAGCATCGAAGCCCGAAATGGCATAGTTCACCCATTGCTGGCGCTGGGAAAAACAGATATGGTAATAAAAATGTATAAAGAAATACTTGAAATATCGCCCAATGAGACTTCGGCAAACTATCGGCTGGCTCTTATTTACTACCAAAAAGGACAGTATAAAGAAGCCGAAAAGCATTTGTTGCTGGTAATCAATTTTTTCCCTTTCGATTACGACACCGTGGTTCTGCTGGGCTGGAATTATTACCGAATGGGAAAATTTAACGATGCCAAAATCCTGTTTCAAAAAGCATTGCTCTTTAAACCCAACGATGAATCCGCTTCCGAGGGGCTCAAACTCGTGAATTAACTATCCGATACCAGCAGCAGAATTGCGGCAAATAATTACTATTTTTGCCGTAATTTTTAGAGCATGACAGATAAAAAACAAATCCTCGGGATTTTTCAAAAATTTGAACACCAAAAAGTTCTCATCATTGGCGATGTCATGATTGACAGCTATATCTTCGGAAAGGTAGAAAGAATTTCACCCGAAGCGCCAGTGCCCATAGTTGCCGTGAAACATAGAAGCGACAGATTGGGTGGCGCTGCCAATGTGGCTTTGAACATTAAATCTCTCAGCACCGAACCCATTCTTTGCTCTGTAGTTGGGGAAGATTCTAAAGCTGATGCATTTCTTCAAATTCTGGAACAGAATCAAATTTCCACCGAAGGCATTATAAAAAGCCCCACCCGAATCACCACCACAAAATTCAGGGTGATTGGAAATTCTTCCCAAATGCTTCGTGTTGATGAGGAGATGGACGAGCCGCTAAGCTCAGCCGAAAATGAGATTCTACTTCAAACCATCCATAAAATTCTGGAGCATCACCCCATCGATGTGATTGTTTTTCAGGACTATGACAAAGGAGTTATCTCCAAATATATCATAGAAAAAGTGCTCGAAATGGCAAATGGCATTCCCACTGTGGTAGACCCGAAAAAAAGAAATTTTCACCATTTCAAAAACACCACCCTTTTCAAACCAAACCTGAAAGAGCTTCGCGAAGGTATCAACGAGAACTTTGAAGCTCACGAAACTGAAAAACTTAAAAAAGCAGTGGAACAGCTTCAAAATGAGCTGAATTGCAAATATTTCTTTACCACGCTTTCAGAAAACGGAGTTATGATTAGTCAGCGACAAATCAGCGGAGAAATCCTCCACCAAAGCATTCCGGCTCATATCCGAAATATTTCCGATGTTTCAGGAGCTGGCGACACTGTAATAAGTGTGGCAGCTCTGTGTCTGGCTCAAAACATTCCTGCTCAACAGCTTGCTCATATTTCGAACATGGCTGGCGGATTGGTTTGCGAAGAAGTTGGGGTGGTGCCTGTAAACAAAGAAAAACTATTCAACGAACTTACTAAATAACCGAACCCATGACTGAGGAAAACAAAAAAGATCAAGTGAGAGATATGTTTAATCGTATTGCAAGCCAATACGACTTCCTAAACCATTTTCTTTCCTTAGGCATTGATATTTACTGGAGGAAAGTCCTCGTAAACCATCTTAAAAAACACAATCCTTACCAGATTTTAGATATAGCAACCGGTACAGGCGATTTGGCCATTGCTATTGCCAAACAAATTCCGCAGGCTTCCATCATTGGCGCCGATATTTCGGAAAATATGCTCAATGTGGGCAAGAAAAAAATAAAGGATAAAAATCTGGAAAGCCAAATATCAATGGAACTTGGTGACTCCGAATATCTGAAATACAACGATGGTTTCTTCGATGCTGTAACGGTGGCTTATGGTGTGCGCAACTACGAGGATTTGGACAAAGGTTTGAAGGAAATGTTCCGCGTTACTAAGAAAAACGGGTATGTTTATATTCTTGAATTCAGCAAACCCACTGTGTTTCCGGTAAAACAAATCTATCAATTCTACTTCTCATTTATACTTCCCACTTTAGGTAAAAAAGTAAGCAAGCATCAATCTGCTTATACCTATTTGCCCGAATCGGTAAAACAATTTCCCGATGGCCAGGAATTTCTGAACCATCTGAAGAAAGCTGGATATGTTGAAGTAGGACAGAAAAAGTTAACCTTCGGAATCACCACCTTGTATTTTGGAAAAAAAACTGAGAATTAGTCGAGAAAAGTATTGCAATATTGAATCACTAACAACGTTAAGTAGAGATTGAAAAAATATAGTCAAATAGTATCTTTAGCCCTGATTATTGGTACACTGAGCCTCGGTTTCTCTGGTTTTGGCCAGTCAACTACCGTGTCCAATCAGCCCCGTTACGACGAAAAAGCCATCCACTTTGGTTTTTATCTGGGAGTCAATCAAATGCTCTATTCCATGAAATTGCGCCCCGGGTTTACTAATTTTACCTACTATCAGGAACAAATTCCAGAGTTTTTAGCCGATTCAGCCTACCTTAGAAACATAGAAGCTGTTCCGCAACTCGGATTTACCATTGGTATTGTTTCCGACCTTCGTCTGGGCAAATATTTCAACCTCCGATTTACCCCCGAATTGCTCTTTAATGAACGAAAACTAAAATACGATATCATTAAATACTATAGGGGAATCCCTCTGCTAATTGAAGGATATGAGAAAAAAGTGCCATCAACACATCTCAATTTTCCTTTCTATTTAAAATACAAAGCTGTAAGACTTCACAATGCCCGTCCCTATGTGTTTATTGGGGGGAAATTTGTGATTGATTTAGCGGCACAAGCCGGAAAAACAGAGGACGTGAATGAGCGTGATGTAGTTATAAAACTTTACCGCTCCGATTTTGCCTTTGAAGCAGGCGCCGGTTTCGATTTTTACTACAACTGGTTCAAAATGGGCATTGAGCTCCGCATGAGCTATGGTTTTAAAGACCTTTTGAAAAACGAAAATAATATTTACACCGATCCCATTGAATCTATACATTCCAAAGTATTTCAATTGGTTTTCACCTTCGAATAAACAAATATGCGAAAAATAATTGAGCTTATTTTACTGCCCCAACAGGCAGCAAATAGCGAAGAAATAAAAATGGCAGCTGCCAAAGTCTGCCGCGTTAATCCATCTGCCATTCAACATATTAACCATTTGCGACGAAGCATTGACGCCCGTTCAAAGCAAGTTAAAATACTGCTCAAAGCTGAAGTCTTCATCAACGAATCGCCCGAAATTTCCGGGTTAAAATACGAGTGGAAACCTGTGGATGGTAAAAAAGAAGTTCTGGTGATTGGAGCCGGACCTGCCGGATTGTTTGCTGCATTGGGTCTCATTGAAAGAGGCATCAAACCCATCATTTTAGAAAGAGGGAAGATGATTAGCGAGCGGAAAAAAGATGTGGCCCAACTCTACCGTACCCAACAGGTGAATCCCGATTCCAACTATTGTTATGGCGAAGGCGGAGCCGGCACCTATTCCGATGGCAAACTCTACACCCGAAGCTCGAAACGTGGCGATGTAAATAAAATTCTCGGAATTTTTGTGGCTCATGGAGCCGATCCCGACATTCTTGTGGATGCCCATCCCCATTTGGGAACCAACAAACTGCCCGGACTGATTACCGCCATGCGCGAAACCATTCTACAAGCCGGCGGTGAATTTCATTTTCAAACCAAAGTGGTCGATTTTATCATTCACGAGCATAAATTTCTCGGGGTGATTGACCAAAATGGCAAGGAATACCGGGCATCAGCAACCATTTTAGCCAGCGGTCACAGTGCCCGCGATATTTACTATTTGCTTGACAAAAAGGGTATTACCATAGAAAGCAAAGACTTTGCAGCGGGCGTTAGAATAGAGCACCCACAACAGCTCATCAATACCATTCAATATCATACCCCCGAAAAAGATCCGCTTTTGCCAACTGCAGCTTATAGCTTAGTTACTCAGGCAGAAAATAAAGGGGTATTTAGCTTTTGTATGTGTCCGGGTGGAATTATTGTTCCCTCTGCCACCGCCAGCGACGAAGTAGTGGTGAATGGTATGAGCAATAATATGCGCAATTCTCCCTACGCCAATAGCGGAATTGTGGCCACTATAAAGGTGAACGAACTCAAAGAATATCAAAAGTTTGGCGTTTTTGCAGGACTTCAGTTTCAACAGGATTTGGAAAGAATGGCTCATGTGGCCGGGGGGAAAAGCCAGAAAGCTCCGGCCCAGCGAATGATTGATTATGTTAACAACCGCATGAGTGCCGATTTACCCGAAAACAGCTATTTACCCGGAGTTACCAATGCCCCACTTCACGAGCTGATGCCAAAATACATCAACGAACCCCTACGAAAAGCCTTTCTTGATTTTGGGAAAAAGATGCGTGGATACTATTCCCACGATGCCATTATTCTTGGCGTGGAAAGCCGCACTTCGTCTCCCATTAGAATACCTCGCAATAACGAAACCATGGAACATATTGAAATTGCTCAGCTTTACCCTGTGGGTGAAGGTGCCGGTTATGCGGGTGGAATAGTAAGTAGTGCCATGGATGGCGAAAATGCAGCTGAAAAAATTAGTCAGATTCTAAATCACTAAACCTTAAATTCTTACCGATTTTCTAATTGTCGAATTCTCAACAGGTCGAAGCTTACATTCCCGGAATTCTGGGAATTCTTTTGAGCTTGGAATTTTTATAATAAAATCCCCAGAATTTCTTCATCCAATGTCCCACAATGGGCAATGGAATAATGATTTCGCGGTCGGGAGCACGCATAATAAAAGCTGCGCCATCGCCCGAATCCATTACACAAACTATATTCAGGTGCTTTTTATACTCCTTCCGCTTTTCCTTCCCCTGAATTTGTTTATGTATATTATAGGCAGCGGTTTTAGCCATAACTTCGGCAATATGGCCTTGTTTTGCTGCCCATTTGGGGCCACGCAACGCTGTAATATCGCCAATGGCATAGATGTTTGGAATGTCTTCCACCTGACAATACTCGTCAATATTGATAAACCCGGCCTTACTCAAGGGCAAGTCGGAATTTTTAATTACCGGATGTCCTTCGCCTCCGGGAATGAAAATAATGAGATCGCTTTTTAACACAGTATTGTCTTCGAAATGAACTTCACCGGAATCGAAATGTGTGATTTTCTTTCCTTTTCGCACTTCAATTTTATATCGGCTGAAAAACAAATCCATTTTTCTGTAGGGCTTATCCCCCATCTTTTTTCCAGGCTCGGCCATTGGGGCAAAAAAAGTGATTTGGAATTTGTCGCGCAAATTCAGCTTTTTCAGGTAATGACTAAAATTGAACAATAGCTCAAAAGCTGGTCCACCACGCACCGAGGTTGCTGTTGGATCGGCTGGGTTGCCTCCAAAACCAATGGCAATGCTACCATATCCTCTTTTAACCAACCGATCGAGCTCTTCCTGAATCACCTGTGCTTCAGTGGGTTTACCACAAATGCTGTGGGTAAATTCCAGGCCTTTCATATTCAATTTTCCCATCCCCATGGCCACCAAAAGATAATCAAATGCAATAACCGATTTACCCAAAACAACCTTGTTTTCGGCGGATTTAATTTGAGTTACTTCATCAATTATCAATTCAAAACCATGCTTTTGCGCCAAAACCTGCAGACTAATTTTTACATCGTTGAAGGAAACTTTCTTTACCGGAATCCAAATGGAAACCGGATATACAAACAGATAATCCCTATTGCTGATTAAAGTAACCGCGTAGCCATATTCTCTTAGTTTTATGGCTGCTTCAACACCCGCAAAACCGCCTCCTAGAATCACTATTCTTTGATGAAAATTCATATGCTTTAACTTTTTTATTTGACAGTGGCAAATATATAAACAATTCCTTTTACTTAGAATTGTTCTAAACAATATTCATGTTAAGTTTTTTAGGGGGGAAATAAACTAAATAGAAAATCTTTACGAAGGAAACATACACAAGCCTGACAGCCTGACAGCTAAAGCATATCGCCAGGAGCAAAAAAGATAAAGCCTTCCGTTTTGCGAACAATCTTTAAAATATCGAGCACATTCGGGGTTATGCCGCCTGTAGAACCATGATTTACAATCACTTTTCCATCAATCTTTTCCATGAGCTCAATGGCTTTATTGTTTAGATGCCGGCTTCTGCGGCCAATATTCAAAATGCTGTAAAGCATGGTTTCTTTAGCCCTGTTGGGAGCATCGAGAATATCTTCTTCTATTTTACGTAAATATTTTTCAAAAACTTCATCTTTCATAAAGCCATTTTCCTTGGCCAGCATAAAAATGATGGTATAGGCATGGCGAAGGGTATATTCGTTTTTACTCAAAATCCACTGATTGGCCAAAGGCAGAACTCCTTTATAAATAGATAAAATATTGCCAATAAAAGCATCGCTGAGAAGGTAAAAATTGATATCGCTATTCCATTTATTGATGAGTTCGGATGTCAAGTGAGCTTCATCAATAATCATGGTGGCCAAAATCTGCACTTCAGGAATCTGTGTATCCCAGAGTTTAATGGCATATTCATGATTTTTCCCCAACTCTTTTTTGTAGTATTGGAGATAGGTATATTTTAAACCAAGCACGCGGTCATCGGCTCCATTTCTCATGTATTCTTTTTTCAAATCATCCGAAGCCAACCCCCGCAATTCTTTAACAAATTCTCCAATCGTCATATCAAATTATTTTTAGCAAAAATAGTTGAATTATCCCAAAGCAAGCAACCACAATACATTTAAGCCTGTCGATAATAAAAACAAGGTGTTAATAATGAGTTTAGGTGTGTAAATGCTTGTGATATAGATATTTTTTTTTGTAATATTGCGAGGTAAATTAACGTCGTAAGTCAATTAATATTCGTTTATATATCAAGGCTTCGAAATCTTATAATAATTAATTAATATAAAACTATGAATCGTAATTATCTAATTGTTTTACTGCTTGTTATAAGTCCTTTTTTCTTAAAGGCTCAGGTAGATGAATCAAAACCAGTCAAAGTATCCAAAGCGGTGGCCTATGCCAAATCCCGACCCTTAGCTGAAATAGCTGCTAAACTGAGCCCCAACAAAGAAGACGCTATTCCTGTTGTAAAAGTGAATAAAAACAAACTCGACATGAATAAATGGCCTCAGGAAACCGGCCCAACTGAAGCTGTGCAAACAACCATGGGAACCAGACAAAGTCGCGGCCCACAAGTTGGTTTTGGTGGACAAGGAAACACCGGATATTTCCCTCCCGATACCGATGGCGATGTGAGCGATGAGCATTTTGTACAAGTAGTAAATTCGAAATACAACGTGTACACAAAAACCGGAACAAAACTATTAGGACCACTCAATTTAAGCACTCTATGGTCTGATTTACCAGGTCCCTGGGTTGGTACCAACGATGGTGACCCAATAGTTGTATTCGATGAAGATGCTGAAAGATGGATTATCACTCAGTTTTCTTTGCCAACAAGCACACAAAATTACGAGCTTTTTGCTGTTTCCGAAACCAGCGATCCTCTGGGTGCTTATCATTTATATGCTTTCTCTTTTGGAGTTCAATTCAACGACTACCCTAAAATTGGCGTTTGGAGAGATGGTTACTATGCCACCTATAATTTATTTTCCAATAATTATAACCCTAGTTTCCTGGGCTCGAAAATAACTGTGGTTGAAAGAGAAAAAATGCTCGTTGGAGATCCAGATGCTTCAATGATTGAATTCCTTAAAAACAACTATTACGCAACAATGCCTGCTGATATAGATGGCGAAGCATTACCTGAAGAAGGTCAACCCTGTCCTATTATGTATATTACATCTGCCAAAACCATCCAACTTTGGGGGCTTTCGGCAGATTGGGATACTCCAGGCAATTCATCTCTTAACCTGATGGGAACCTTGGTTCCATCTAACTTCTCTCAATTCAATGGCAATATTCTTCAACCCAACTCACAAAGTCTCGATGCTCTTAGCCAAATGATTATGAACAGATTAGCCTATCGCAAGTTCGATGGCTATGCATCAATGGTCACAAATCATACCGTTTATGCCAATGGAAAAGCCGGTATCAGATGGTATGAAATGAGAAGAACCGATGGCGGAAACTGGACTCTTCATCAGGAAGGTACTTTTGCTCCCAATGCCGATGTTCACCGCTGGATGGGCTCTGCATCCATGAACGCCAATGGCGATATTGGATTGGCTTATTCGGTAACCAACAACACAACTGTTCATCCTTCCATCAGATATACCGGAAGAAAAGCAAACGATCCGCTTGGAGTAATGACCATCGAAGAAGTTGAATTAAAAACAGGAACCAGTTCTCAATCTGGCATGAGCCGTTGGGGTGATTATTCATGTTTAAATGTGGATCCCGCTAACGATACCATTTTCTGGTTTACTTCTGAATATAACGGATGGTCAACCTGGATTTCTTCTTTCGACCTCGGTGGAATTGGCAGCGCTACTGCCTATGCCGGCGAAGATGCTTATATTTGCGTTAACAGTCAGTACCAAACTCAGGGCTCCGGCTCCGGAGTTCTATCCATCCTTTGGACCACCGATGGTGACGGATTTTTCTCCCCCGCAAACCAATTCAACAGTACCTACATCAGAGGAAGTCAGGATGTGGCTAACGGTGGATGTACCTTAACCATGACTGTAACTGGTTTCGATGGCATTGAAGTTTCTGATAATATGTATTTAAACATTGTGCCATGGGTTAAAGCCGGCGCCGATGCTACTATCCTTGATACCGATGCATTTCAGTTAGAAGCTACAGGTGCCGATATCGGAACCATTCAGTGGACAACCAGTGGTGACGGTAGTTTTAGTGATGCAACCATTATGCAGCCTATTTACACTCCTGGCCCACAAGACATTAACAATGGAGTTTGTACTTTATCTGTTAATCTTGCAATTACTGAGCCTTGCGTTGCCGATGATGACGACAGTATGATATTGCATATTAGTGGTGTTGGTGTTAATGAATTAGCCAAAGAAAACAGACTGAGCGTTTATCCCAATCCTACCAGCGATGTATTTACATTCACTGTAAATCAATTGAATGCCGGCGAAGAATTCTCCTACTATGTTTACAATAGTCATGGAAAAGAAGTTTACAGACAAGTTGCTCTGGCAAAATCCAATTCCTATGAAAGAACACTGGATATGAGCGCTTTTAACCCCGGAGTATATTTCATCAGCGTTAATACTCAATCTGGTACTATCACTCAAAAAGTTGTTAAGAAATAGTTTTTTCTAAACAATAAAAAAAAAGCTGCCTCAGTTATTTGGGGCAGCTTTTTTTTATATGCTTTGTACCAATCTTTCAATATCTTCTACAGTAGTGTCCCAACTGCACATTAGCCTGTATTCCTTTTTCGACTCGTCCCAGGGATAGAAAAAACCATTTTCCTGCATTTTTCGGGCAAGGTCATCGGGTAAAATTGCCCAAACCCCATTGGATTCAACGGGTTGACTTATTTCTATTCTATTGAATTTTAAGAGTTCGTCCTTTAATTTTTGTGCCATTTTGTTGGAATGGGCTGCATTTTTCAACCACAAATCGTCATCGAGCAAGGCCATAAACTGAGCCGCAATAAATCGCATTTTAGACGCCAGCTGCATGCCCTGCTTTCTGTAGAGCTCAAAATGCTTTTCTAAGCCTGGCTTTAAAAAAACCACCGCTTCTCCAAACATGAGTCCATTTTTTGTTCCCCCAAACGATAATACATCGACTCCTGTATCAGTAATCATGGTTTTAAAATCAACCCCCAGACTCGCTGCTGCATTGGCAATCCTGGCCCCATCCACATGTAAGTACAAGCCATGCTCATGAGCCAGAGTGGCCAAAGCTTCTATTTCATGAAGCTGATACACTGTTCCCGGTTCGGTGGATTGCGATATTGTAATAACCGCTGGAACACTTTGATGGGGATAACGGGCTGCTTTTACGAAATTCTTCAAATCGCCAGGATATAATTTTCCATTTGCCGAAGGAATTGCAATAAGCTTTGCGCTTGTATGTTTCTCCAAACCACCACATTCATCCACATGAACATGAGCATGTTCCGAACAAATAACACTATTGAAACTATTGGTAAGCGCATCTAAAGCCAGGATATTGGCACCGGTTCCATTATAAACAAAGTAAGTGGTGGATTGTTCTCCGAAAATTTTACGAAATACCTCCTGAGCTCTGGTAGTGTAACTATCGTTTCCATAGGCTGGTTCGTGGCCGGAATTTGCTTGAATAAGTGCTTCCATTATCTTTGGGTGAGTACCAGCCCAGTTGTCGCTTGCAAAACCTTTCATTTTTGCTTCAAAAGTAGGAATTTTAATGGCGGGGTAATTAATCGAGCTTTAAATATGGCAATATCATCTGATAAAGGGAATCGGGCATTTTTTGCGGATCTTTGAGTTCATACAATGAAGCAAATTTCCCAAGCTTTTTTCGTTTGGTTGTAATATACTCTGTGGTTTCAAAGTCAATATACGGATGATTGAGAAACACTTTGAAATCAGCATTATTCAGCGAAATTTTAACAATAGGAACCTCGTCGTAATACAGGTTTTTCGACCATGCGGAAAATCTTGTGCTATCCATTTTATAAAGCTCCATGAGCTGATACATGCCCAAATAACCACCCAGCTGTTTTCTGTGTTTCACAATTTCTCCTGCGTAGTATGCGCCAATTCCCTTGATTTTAACTAAATCAACTGAATCAGCTGTGTTTATCCCCAATTGAATATCCTCATAAATAATCTTATTGGCTTTACGTCCGGAGCTGTCAGATTTTGTGTCTTTAGAATCAAATCGGTTTTGCTTTTCGGAAAAAACTAAAGATGGCTCCATTTGACTAAAAAGCTCGTCGGACATGCCATACAGTTTTCTCACATCCTCAGGCGAATAAAACTTTCCGCCTTTACTTCTGTATTTCAACACGTTGTTCACCAAAAATTCGGGTAACCCCAATTTTTTAAGCTTTTCATCGGGAATTATATTTAAGTCGACAGGCTCTGCAATGGTGAGGATAGCCGGCTGGCTGGGGCTGGTTTTCTTTTTAGGATAAAATTCTTTTTTATTTTCTGCTTCCAACTCTGCTTCATAGGTTTGTAATTGAAGCTGTTCAAGCTGTTGATTGAATTGGGCAAAATAATCGTTCGGCTTTTCAGCCAAATCCTGAGCAAAAAAGTCGATAAGAATCAGAATAAAAACTATGACCGACAGAATTAAAATTCCCCGCTCCTGGCGTCTGTCAATTTTAAAAAAGTCTCTAAAATAATTCATTTTCAAGCTGCTGCGTTAAACCAAATCTCATATTTTGTTCAACAGTAACAAAAATCCCACTGTTGATTCTTGCAATGTAAGGCCGGGTTGATACCAAAAAGATTTCACATTCAACCTACAGCTTCTCAAATATATGAGTTTTTTACATGCCTAAGCTTAAGGAATATAATATTTTAAAAAAAAATTATTATCGAGTAGGAGGAAAATAAAATAGTTTTCCTCCTATTTTATTTTCCGACCTCTCACACCACCGTACGTACCGTTCGGTATACGGCGGTTTCTTAATTTACACATCGAACTTTGCCGTAGTAGGGCTTGTAATCCGATGTGTTGGTGTGTCCTTTTTCATTCATCCATAGA
>DYSN01000229.1 GCA_020718205.1 Draconibacterium orientale | reverse complement strand
CTATAGCAATGTTAAAACAAAACGTCAGATTTGATATTTGAATTTTCGACCATCAATATATTTTGCAAACGCTTCTTTCATTTTTTCAAAATTATCGTATTGGATATTGGCCATTGATCCCTTGGCTGTGTTCCAGACGTGCTCAATTGGATTTTTGTCGGGCGCGTACGGAGGAAGATTGATGAGATGCACCCTTTCCAACAAATGTCCTTTTCCAAGGACTTTTTTAATTTCTTTACCCTTGTGAAATCTGGCGTTGTCCCAGATGACGCAGATTTTCTTCTTTGGATATTTTTTCAAAAACTTTTCAAAGGCTTTGAGTATTTCTTCTTGGTTTTGCCAGTCCAGCTCATGGAGATGGCAATCAAAGTTTTTCTGATTAAGAAAGCCGATGTAGGATTGAGCGATTCTTTCCCGATCCACTTTCACGAGGGTGCGCTCTCCGCGCTTGAGCCAAGCTCTTCTCGTGAAAGCTTCCAATTCCATGCGCACTTCGTCGGAGGCGAATACTTCCCACTCCTTATCCTTTAAAAATGGCTGGATTTCCTCGTGTATTTGGGTCATTCTTTCGGCAATCAGAGCTTTATTCCGACGATAGTCGAATGTGTCGGGATACTTGAAACTCAGATTGCTGAAAGAAAGCAGAAAGTGATAGGATTGGACGGATTCGTAGACGACCTCAAACTTTGTTTGGACGTATTTTTTCAAGGCGGGAACATCCCAAAATTCTTTCGGGATATCGTAGGCGCTGAGCGGTTTGGCCAGCGCTTCTTTGATTTCTTTCTTTTGCTCTTTGGTCAGCTTGCCAGCGTTTTGGTTGTTTTCGTGTCCGGTAAATACACTGGCCATGCGGAAGTCTTCCCAATCTCTCATCCAATGGCTGATTGTTTTTTCGTTTTTGGAAACAATATCGGCGATATCTTTGACTTTCATGCTCTTGTCTCGAGAAAGCAGAGCCAGGCTTTTCAGGCGGACAAGCAGCAGAGGGGATTTCTTCAGATAGTCCTTCAACAAGGCTTTTTCTTCGGTTGTAATTTTTGTTTTGACCACGGATTCAGTATACCAGAAAAGTCGTGTTTTGTTTTGAGAGGGCTATAATTTATTAAACGTTTCTTGCGGAGTTTCCCAATTTAGTGTTTTTCTGGGGCGGGTATTCAGGAGCTGTTGAACTTTTTTAACTTCTCGCTTACTCACATCGCTGAAATCGGTGCCCTTGGGAAAAAATTGCCTGATCAAGCCGTTTGTATTTTCATTTGTGCCTCGTTCCCATGGACTGCCCGGATGAGCGAAAAAGACTTGTATGTTCGTGTCCACAGTAAATTGTTTATGCTCCGACATTTCTTTTCCTTGATCTTAGGTTAATGATAATTTCATTTGTTGAGGCAATGTTTTCATCTCTCGGGCATAGGCTCGACGGACGCTAGTAGCGTCTTTGCCGGTGAGATGAACCAGTATGACCGACCGTGTTGTTCTTTCCACTAATGTGCCAAGTGCCGTGCGCTTGTATTTGCCCATTATCAGATCTCCCTCCCAATGTCCCGGAATAATCCTGTCAGCCACCTCTGCCGGGCGCTCCTCTATGCTGAGCATATCCGCAATTTTTCCTCGTTTTTCCTCGGGTTTTCCTTTCTTTGATCTTTTCTGACGATATTTACGCTCTTGCCGCAGGCAAGAAAGAAGCTCTTTCTTTAATGATCCTCTGGGCAAAACGTAAATATAGGAATAAATTGCTTCATGCGATATTTGCATAGTGATATCACAAGCATAATCGGTTTTGAGGGTACTGGCAATTTGCATAGGCGACCATTTTTTCCTGAGTTTTTTCAAGACAATTTTCTTGAGTTCCGGATTGCTATCTATTTTGCGTTTTCTGCCTTGTTTCTTTTTCTGTTTACGCGCGTGTTTCTCAGCTTTGAGCGCTCTGTATGTCGATCTGTTCATACCTGATCTGCCCACCTCTCTGGAAATGGTGCCCTTGTCTCGTCCGATAGTTTTTCCGATATTATTGAATGTCCATCCCGAAAGTAGCAATCGACTAATCTCCTCTCTGTCTTCAAAAACTAATTCATCAATTTTCATAGTAGCTATTGTTTAATTATGATAACCTATATGGTATCATAATGTTGCAATAGAAACTTGAATCCAAGTAGTAAATATTGCTTTTAGATTTTTTATTTTCGATTTTAGATATGGATCTTCAAAAAAATATTCTAAACACAATTATCTTCTACGATATTCTCAATTTTCCACTCACTTCTTTTGAAATTTGGAGCCGCTTGATTGGGGAAAATAAACATAGTCTTGGCGAAATTATTGAAATTCTTGAAAGTGCGGAGATCAAAAACCGTATTGAAGAATATAACGGCTTTTATTTTTTGCGGGGACGAAAAGAGCTGGTTTCTCAAAGAATTCAAAATGACAAAAACTCTGGAGTCAAATTTGAAATCGCGGAAA
>DYSN01000103.1 GCA_020718205.1 Draconibacterium orientale | reverse complement strand
CGGAGTTCCAGTTACTTCGTATTTTTTATAAATATTTGACCACTCTGTGGTCAGGGTTTGCGGTGGGGGAAAAGTAATGAAAAAAGGAAATCTTTTTCTTTTCTCCTTTTTTAGAAAAAGGAGAGCAATCCGATAGCTATCGGATCACCGCTGCATCAAAAAGGCTACTCCGGGACATTGTGGAACGGGAAAAGAAAAACTCCTCCTTTTAGCTATCGCTAACGTCGTCAAACAGTTTCTTTTCCTTATCGTTCCAGAACATCCCTCCGTTTAACGCCTTTTTGCTGAGGCGGTCGCAGACATTCCTTCGGAAGTCTTAGGATCAACAGCGGAGCAGGAAGGGGCTTGTTAAAGACGGGACGATTGAACGAAATCACGAAAAATTGAAACACAGATTTCCATTATGAAACACCGTGGGCAGGCTATGGCACGGAATGGGTGGAAAAATAAAAAAAACAGCGGGACGCAAATCCTCCTGAACCGAATCATTCCAAACCTGAAATCTCAGCATAATACAACCCGCTACCATAACGCGATTGTATTTGTTGACAATGACCGAAAATTTCTTTCATTTCGTGACAGAAATTCTCTTTAAAGAATATATAATCGCTTTGTTCCATAAATTCCAAAAACCTGACAGACAGGGGAGTGGGTCCAATAAAGTCGTGAATCACCACGTGGTTTCGGGCTATGCGCTGCATTTCTTTCAGCATTTGGGCTCTGTGGTTTTGTTTCACTCCATGAAGTACAAACGAAGCGGTGACCATATTGAACGACTTATCGGCAAATTGACTCAGATTTTCGGCATTGCCCACACTAAACCGAATCTGCGGGTGCTTTTTCGATGCTCTCTCCACCATCTTCGCCACAAAATCTACTCCCTGAACTTGTGCTGCTCCCATCCTCAGAAAATTGGAAGACCAGGCACCTGATCCACTTCCTACATCGAGAACGGTTTTTCCCCTGATGCCAATTTCATTCTCCAACACTTTAGTCGATTCCCAGAATCCTTTGCTCAATTGGGTGTCGGCATGGGTATAAATGCCAGCTATGGCGCCAAAAATAAACTGGGCTCTTTTATCGGCGTCATTGGAGAAATAGTGAAGAATGGACATGGTAAGGGTCTGTTTTAAAAATAGATGACATGAAATTTCACTCCATCATGCGCATTATATTCCAGGGTGGGCATAGGGAATTTGAGAATATTGGCTAGACGGAAAATGATTTGTAGAAACTCGGAGCGGGTTTTTATTTTGGTCAAATCCAAATCTAGAGAAAGATAGAACTGACGGATCCTTTGGAAGTTGGAATCCCAATAATCGGGAAAATTAACATGATTGTTGTAGGTGTTTATCATACCGGTGGCGCCATAACCCACAGCAATATTAAGCCATTTGGGGAAAATTTTCCGGTCGCCGGCAAATGATTGCGGATTTATGGAAAGCCAGTAGGTTTGGCCATTATAGTCTTTCAAAGCGCGTTCCAGGTGGTTTTCGCCCAGTACTGTCGGATTTAAAGCGGCAAAATTGGTGGGGGAGTAGGAGAATTTGAGTTGTATACGCTGCTCGTGCCACAGCAGTTGCTGTCCGGTAAATAGCACAGAACCAGCGGTATTGGCCGCCACATCGCCCCAGCTAAATCCCCAGTTCGACGAAAGTCCATCGAAAACTTCAACCGTTGTTAAAAACAGCAAGCCATAGGCGCCTCCCGTCCAGGCGGCTTTATTATCATTCACACCTGCCCATCTGAAACCCATATGTGCCACATTGGCCAATTGATAGGATGATAAAACATGGCCCAACTTATCCACCTGAAGCCAGGCTGCATTGTCGTTGATGGTGTGAAATCCGCTTTGCTCGTAGCCACTGTACCACAAAAAATACAATCCGGTAATTCCACCCACATAGGCGGTTCCCCCCAGAATACTCACGCCTGTAAACCTTCCTTTCCTCAGGAAAACGCTGTCGTTTTCTGCTTGAGCAAGGCTTAGGGTATTCAGAAAAATCCCCAGAAGGATCAGTAATGTAGCTTTTTTCATGAGAAGCTTTTAATGATTTGGGTGCATTGGTTCACCACTTTGTCCAAAAGCTCTTTGTTCTTGGCTTCGGCAATAAAACGCAGATAAGGCTCAGTGTTCGATGGGCGGATATTGAGCCACCAATCGGGATATTCGAGCCTGTAGCCATCAAAATCGTAGAAAGCATCTGGTTTTGCCTGGTCGAAATAGTAGTTCTTAACCGCTTCCATAGCTTCGGTTTTGCGCTCGAGTTTAAAGTTGATTTCGCCGGAGTTCTCGTAAGTCTCTATGCGCTCCATGAGCTCAGAGAATTTAAAGCCCTGTTTTTTCATTTCTGCCACAATATTAAGCACCAGAATGGCCGCCAAAATTCCGCTGTCGGAATAATAAAATTCTTTGAAATAGTAATGTCCGGCCAATTCTCCACCAAAAAGCCCATCAATCTGTTTTAGTTTCAGGGCTGCATAGGCTCGTCCAACGCGCCACATATGCATTTCAACCCCAAATTGACGCAGGTATTCGCCCACCGCTTTCGATGTTCTGATGTCTTGCAAAACACGTTCGCCGGGTTGGCTGTTTTTAAGGAAATGATGACCCAGCAAGGCAATAATGAGATCGGGCGAAATAAACCGTGCATTCTCATCCACAAACATCACGCGATCGGCATCGCCATCGAAAATCACACCGATATCAGCCTTTTTGGCTTTCACTAAATTTTGAAGATCCACCACATTTTCAGGAATCAGTGGATTGGCTTCGTGGTTGGGAAACCGCCCGTCGATTTCGTCGAAGATATAGTGAACCTGAGGGCCTAAAATATCTTTAATAAACAGCCCGGCCATGCCATTGCTCACATCCACAGCAATATTCAGGTTGGAGTGGTCGGCCATATGAGCCAATTGAAAGTCGAGATATTCGTTCTTATAATCGAAGTCAGTGATATAACCTTTTTCTGCCACAGGTTTCACGGGTTCCAGAATCATTTTCTCCAGCTCCGAAAGGCCGGTATCGTAACCCACTGGTTTTACGTCTTTTCCCGATATTTTAAGTCCATTATATTCCGCCGGATTGTGCGAAGCGGTAATCATCACCGAGGCTTCGAAACCAAATTTCCCGGTTCCCCAGTAAATCATGGGGGTGGTGCAAAGTCCGGCATTGTGAACAATAGCTCCGGCATCGGTGAGGCCTTTGCACAAATATTCGAATATTTCGGGCGATGAAATGCGGGCATCGCGTCCGACGAGTATTTTTTGTGTTTTGAGAAGCCTGGGCAGGAAAAATCCAATTTTATAAACGTCGGCTTTGTCGAAATCTTTGTTGTAGACGCCTCTGATATCGTAGGCTTTAAATGCTTTCATGGCTGGGTAATTAGTTGAAATAATGTGGGTTATAAAATTTGTTCCGTTTCTTTAAAAACGGCTTCCAATCTGACTGATGATATCGCTGATGATGATTTGCTCGTAGACTCCGCAGCGGCTTATCTGACTGACCATCAACGAGCGGAAAGCCGAAGCTTCGGCCATGTTCAGAGTCATGCGGTTTTTCTTATTCAAATCCTGATAGCGGTTTATCATTTTCTTGAGAACTTTCCCCAGAATAAACCGCGCCATCACTACCTTATCAAAATCGTCTTCTTCCAGCGGCTCATAGCTCAACATGCATTGGGTGAGGGCGGTAAACTGCTCCTTCGATAGCTCAATTTTGATTTTGTTGTTCATGTACACAAATTTTTACGGGTCTGTTTCTTTGGAAAACGGATTAGTAATAATCGACCGCGCACGAAGGATTGGCCGATTTAAACTGATCTACTTTCGATTGCGAAACGCCTGTATTGTAAATCTTTAGGTTTTTAAGACTGATGAGCCCGTTGAGCGGTTTGAGTTGAGAAATTTTGGTATTGTAGGCTATCAGTGTTTCGAGCATGAACAAAGTACTCAGGGGTTTTAAATTTTTTACAGGAGTGCCGCTGATGTCTAAAAACTGTAAGCGGGTGATGGTGGTAATCCAGTCTAAATCAGATACCTGCGTATTGGCAATTTTAATGGAACGAAGCGTGGTCATGCTTTTGAGTGATTCAAGTTTCTCCAAAGGGTTTTGCGATAAATCCAAATCTTCGAGATATTTAAATTTCGAAAGAACCGAAATATCGGAAACCAAAGTGCCATAAATCTTCAGTGTTTTTAAGTAGGTGAATACTCCCAACTCGCTGATGCTGTTGATGCTTCGGTTGTTTTCGATGGAGAGTGATGTGGCTTGGGTGAGCTCGTGAAGCTGCTCCACGGTGGGCGAAGATGTCCAGCCATTCATTTGATTAAAAAACAATTTCCAAACCGCCGATAAGGAATTCCACCATTGATTGAGCTCTTCGGAACGATATATCACGGAGCAGTTGCCATTTTTTACAATAAACTCTTCAATCTGGGAATTGGGAATTTTGCTGCCGTCCAAGCGCAATTCGCGAAGACTTGCCAGCGAAAACAGCGGAGAAATATCGGTTAACGGAGTATTTTCGACCACGAGTTTTTTGAGCCCGGTGGACTGTTTCAAAGCTTCGAGTGTGTTTACCGAAGTGCCGGAAATATCGAGAAACTGTAAAGTATTGTGGTTCTCCAGTGCCTGTATTTTGCTGATGGGGTTTTGGCTTAAATCGAGCGAATTCAAATCGCGAAGCTCGAATAGCGCATCAATATGGGTGATTCCGGTTCCACTGACATTGAGTTTTTTCAGCGGTTGAATCTGTGCCAGTGGGTCGATGTTTTTGATGTCCTTTTTCCCTTTCAAATCGAGCTCTAAAATACCCGCCACCTGATGAAGCTGTTCCTTGGTGGGGTTTTTATCGTTCAGAGGAACATAGCTTTTGAAAATGTTTTTCCAAACCACCGGTAGCCCGTCGAACCACATCTGCAATTTCTGACTTTCATAAACCACCAGAACTTTGGGGTTTCTGAGCATAAAATCCACCGCTTTCTCCTTGCCCAGCAAGGTATTGTCGCAATAAATCTTAGTGAGCGATGGTTTATTGTCCAAGGCTTTCAGGCTGGTGATTTCGGTATTGTCGCAATAAATCACGGCAAGATTTTGCAGTGTACTCAGGGGTTCCAAATCCCGCACCATGGTATTGCTAAAAGTGATTATTTTCAATTCAGGTAGTTGGGCAATATCTTTTAAACTTGAAACCGGACTCTTGTCGATGCTCAGATAGTTGAGTGCCACAAGGCCTTTCAATGGCGATAAATCGTTGACCATAGTATTTTCCATTCTCAAATCGGAGAGTTTTGTCATTTCCGAAAGTGCCGAGATATTGTCGATGGGGGTATTGGAAATGTTGAGAATGGCAATTTGAGAGATATTGGCCAGGGGTTCGAGAGAGAAAACCTTGCTCCCCGAAATGTCGAGATTGCGTAGCGACATGCTGTAAATCAGCGCATCGAGACTGTTCACCTGCGAGCGCGAAATATTGAGCTCCTGCAAATCGATGAGATTGCGGATGGGGTAAATATCTCTGATTAAAGTTCCACTTATATTCAGGCTATTGAGTGCCGAAAGCTTACTCACGGCATCCAAATGCAAAATATCGAGTCGGTTGGAGATGTCCAAATCCTTCCGCTGCAATATTTTGTTCAGGGCTGCAATAATTTGTTTTTGGTAGTTTTCCTTATCCTGTGCCGACTTCAGGTAAATGGTGTCGATTTTATTATTGCCAAAAGTCAGCTGCATATTGTCGCATTTGATCAAAATCGATTCCACCACATCGGCGGTATCTTCGGCAGGAGCCACCACAATTTTATCAGGGTGAATATATAAAACTCTTGCAAATTCAATATTATCGCACAACATTACGTTTTCGCCCAGCAAGGTTTTCCAGCTCCAGGTTAAATCGTTCCACCATTTAATATTTTCTTCGTTTTCGTTTATTTTGGTGGTGTAGATGCTCACAATTTTAAGCTCGCGGAGGTCGCTGTTCACGGCAACCTCTATAAACCGGGGCTGCTCGTTGTGGAGTGAATCGCCGCTGATAGTTTTCCCGGCCAGCGTTCTCAGGGCATGAACCTTAAAAAATGATTTATTGTTCTCGTTCTTCAATAGATTGGTTGACAGTATTTTATAGCTAAAATTCACCCGCTGAAAAAAGAAATCCACATCTTTAAGATAGGCCTGAACATCTTTATTGGTGATGGCTTCGCGCTTGGGCACCAGGTCGTCTTCCACCTGAACTTTGCCATCTCTGAACAATTTATTAAAGGATTCGCTGATGATAATGTCTTTTTCCTTGGGCGATAAATCGTTCTCGCCCACGCTGTTCAGGGTAAATTCCAGATAATTTATCAGCGCATTACATTCCTGGGTATATGTTTTTATTTCCTCCTGAGTTAGTTCCTGAGCATGGCCGAAAGAGAACAGGAAAATAAAAAGGGCCAATAAACGATGCTTTTTAATCATGGATAATATGTTTCATTAAAACTGATTTTTCTTCCTCCGAAATGGGGGCCAGATTCGAGATAAGCCATCCGGTATTGTAGCCGCTTCGGTTGAATTTCTGAAGCTCAAAATACCATCCCGGAATTTGAAAGAAATGGAATTTAAGATCCATAACAGTTTGATATTCAAATATACCTTGTTTAAATTCGTAGATAAAGATGCTTAGATAATCCGATGAAAAACCTTTGCTTGTATACTCTTCAATATGCTTTTTGTCGTCGAAAACGCGGATAAAATTCATGAAATCGAGCTCATGGCTCAGGGGATGAAGAAACTTGTCGGGCCCCACGCTGGTTTCCTCCAGAATTTGGGCATACTCATCGAAATACACATTGTTAATCACCCATTTATACCCCATATTCTCTTGCTCCAATACCATGAAGAAAGTGATATAACTGGGTTTGCCACGATAGAGAAATTTGGTTTTCACCTCGGCAAACCAATCGCCCGCATGAAAGGAAAGGAACAGGGGGGTGGTATCGTTGTTCACATAGTTGATAAAGCCTTGTTTGAGTTCGTCGGTGAGGCCGGGATTCTCCAGATTGAAGAGAATATTCAAATAGGTATTTCGGGCTTCGGCGTTTCTGTAATCCTTGCTTCTCACAGGATAGCGAATGCCATCGGGGCCTTCTTCGTTGTTGAACCTGCGAAAAAACTGGTTCACCTGCTTGGTTTCGGCATAGAGCCGCGATTCGTCTTCCACAAAATCGCCTATCACCTGGGTTTTTAGCGACGAAACCAATCCCAGCATGGTGATGAATAATATAACTTGCTTTTTAATTTTCAATGGAACAGGGATTTGAAAAAAGCGGAATACCCCTGAGGAATATTCCGCTGATTTTTTTTGTTATTTCGATGTTTCTGCAACTCTGATGTCACCCAGCAGCACATCCCAGAAACCGATGGTCTTTCCACCAATTTGAGTTTCTTTGCGGGTCACATAGATGGTAATATCTTTTTTGGTGGTGTCAACATAGGTGAGCTCGTCGCCCTGACGGCCTTCGAAGCGTTGATAAATGGTAATAACACCCACATAGGTTCCATCGGGTTGTGGCTCCAAATCGCTGATGTACTGTATGTTGTACCATTTAATATTCACCTGGTCGTAGTTGAGAGCCATGAGACGGTTTAAATATTTACGCACGGTATAATATTTAATCTCCTGACGATAGAGCGAAGAAACCCCAATCTGGCTGTTGGGTGCAAAAAGTTCCAGGGTGCGCTCAATCACGCGGTTAGCCTCAGAAAAGCTGGTTTCCTTGCTGCCTATGATGCTGATGTATTTGCTCAGGTCTTTCACCTTTTCCAAAGCAAGGCTATCGATTGCTTGTTTTCTTTCGGCCGAAATTTCGTTTTGGGCAAACAAAGTTGTTGAACCCAGAATTATTGTAGTAAGTAATAAGATTCTTGTAATCAGTCTCATGGTCGTCATTATTTTTGAATAAGTTCTATTTCAATGATTTTACCAAAATCATCGTATTTAATGTCTTCTATCTGTTTATTGTATTTTTTCACATCCTTCAGATAGTTCAAATAGGATTCGATGGTGGTTGGCCGGTCGTAGTCCTTTTGGTTATTGCCGTATTTGCTCACCACCACTAACACCGGAACTTCTTTTGAAGCATACAGGCTCAAGGCACGTTGAATTTTTAAATTGGCATCGTCGATACTGGTGGCGGTGGCTACGGCATAAAAATGCGAGTTGATATTGTCGAGCATGGCCTGCTTTTGCTTGAGTGCTTCGAGCTCTGCCTTTTTGCGGGCTTCCTCCTCCTGTTTTCTGAGCATTTCCTGACGTTCTTTCTCTAATTTGGCTTCCACCTGATTGATTAAATCTTCTACCTCTGGGTCGCGGAGTTGCATGGCGATAATTTTATCGAGTTCACTGCGCTTTTGTTGCCAGGTTTTTGGGTTGTCGTCGCGAAGAAGGTCGCGAAGCGCGGCTTTTGCTTTTTCAATCTTGCTCGCCAGTTCGATGGCGGCTTTTTCGGCAGCTATTTTTTTCTTGCTCTTGCAAGATGTTCCTCCCACTGCAATAAATAAAGCCAGTAAAATAATCATCAAATGAGGAATGCTGATGATTCTGGTGAAGGTTCCTGAGGATTTCATGGATCTGTATTTGTTAATAATAAAACTGAATTTTTAATTTGAATTTACAAAAATAGGCAAAAATTATGATGAAAATGAAAGCAATTCAATTCATTTTCTAAAGGTTGATTGTTGATAAATTATAGTAAATCAATGGTTTATCAGGGGGCTTGCCAATTCGCTTTTTCATAGAAATGGCTTTGTAAGCTTCATATTTTCAACCACATACGGTTATTGCTTTCATTTGCTTAATTTTTGTTAAACCCCCGGAGCCAAAAAAAAGCCGCAACAAATGCTGCGGCTTCGGCGATTATATGTGTTTAATTTATTTGCGATGGATATAATCCAAAGCACTGAGGGCCGCTATGGTTCCATCGGCTACTGCGGTGGTCACCTGACGGTATTTTTTTTGCAAGGCATCGCCGGCGGCAAACACCCCTTCGAGGTTGGTTTGCATATCGGCATTCACCACTATTTCTTTGCGGGCATTGAGCTCAACGGGCGATTGATGCAGAAAATCAGTATTGGCTTCGTAACCAATAAAAACAAAAACCCCATCAATTTTTCGGGTGTAAGTGCTATTGTCTTTCATATTTTCTATCACCACCTCGTTCAACGATTCTTCACCCCTGAATTCCACAATTCGCGATTGAAGAATATAGTCGATTTTGGGGTTGGCTTCCATCTCTTCCACGGCGTGCTCAAAGGCTTGCCAATGGTCGAGCATGTGGATAATTGTGACTTTGCTGGCATATTTGGTCAACGAGACTGCTTCTTCCAAAGCAGAGTTTCCTCCACCCACCACCATGATTTCGCGATCCTGAAAGAAATCGCCGTCGCAGGTGGCACAATAGCTGATTCCGCGACCTTTGAACTGGTCTTCGCCTTGGACACCAATGGTTTTGGAGCGTCCGCCCGTGGCCAGAATGATGGCTTTGGAAGTGTAGGTTTCTCCATTGCTTAGGGTGATGCTTTTTGTTTCCCCCTGGAGCTCAAGCTTCTGAACGATCACGTTGCTTTTTACCACACAACCAAATTTCTCCGCCTGCTTTTTCATGGTATTGGCCAGCATATAACCGCTGGTACTTTCAATGCCCGGATAATTGGCTATCTCGTGGGTCAAAATGGTTTGTCCGCCCGGAATTCCGCTATCCACCAATAAAACGCCGGCTTTGGAACGCGACATATAAATTCCCGCCGTTAATCCCGCTGGTCCGGCACCAATAATAATGGCATCGTAATGTGTTTGCATAATGTGTTTTTTATTGAAAAACCAGTTCACAGAGCCCGAATAATGGCTTCCATGAACTGGCATCTGGATTATAATTGAGCAAAAACTGTATCGATAATGCTTTTCACCTGACCCATATTCTGGATGCTGCTGGTGGCTTTGGCAACTTTACCATTTTTGTAGTAAACAGTGAATGGTAAGCCCATAAAACTGCGGCAATCGGGTAAATTTCTGATGATAGCTGCCTCGGGGCTGTCGAACAACATGTCTCTGAATTCTACATGGTTGTAGTTTCCACTGTCTTCCATGTTTTTCATGATATCATAAACGGGTAAACACATGGGGCCCATGCGACCACAGCATACCATTACATTTTCTTTTTCGCTGATTAATTGAGTGAGCTCCTGGCCGGTGGCAACATGCTTAAGGTTTGTTGGTAATGTCATCATTTTATGTTTTATATTTAATTTTAATGAACTCCCACCAATCATAAACTGTGCCAAATAGTGATATTAATGTGATTCAAATTTTTGTGTCACATTGGCAGAGAAAATTGTTTAAACTGGTTGTGTTTTTTTTTGTCCCTGTCAATTCAGAACTAAATTAAAAGTCTTTAATATTTGCTGAACTCAAAATATTATTATTTTCGCAGGAAAAAAGAAGCCCGTGTCCGATAGTATAGTTATTATACCCACCTACAACGAGAAAGAGAACATAGAAAATATTGTTCGTTATGTTTTTGGTTTACCGAAAGAGTTTCATATTCTTATAGTTGAAGACAATAGCCCCGATGGAACAGCCTCCATCATCCGCAGGTTGATGCAGGAATTTCCCGGCAGATTGTTCATGGAAGAACGAAAAGGTAAATTGGGGTTGGGTACCGCTTATATTCATGGATTTCGCTGGGCTTTGAAGCTTTCCTATGACTATGTTTTCGAAATGGACGCCGATTTTAGTCACAATCCCGACGATTTAGTTCGTCTCCATCATGCCTGTCAGAGCGAAGGTGCTGATTTGGCAGTCGGAAGTCGCTATATTACCGGAGTTAACGTGGTCAACTGGCCCATGGGTAGGGTTTTGATGTCGTATTATGCCTCCGCCTATGTGCGATTGGTTACAGGGCTCAGCATTCGCGATACCACAGCTGGCTTTGCCTGTTATACACGGAAAGTTCTGGAAACCATCGATTTGGACAAGGTGCGTTTCACAGGATATGCTTTCCAGATTGAAATGAAATACTCTGCAGTGAAGTTGGGTTTCAATGTGAAAGAAGTTCCCATTATTTTCACCGACCGCACGGCAGGCGAATCAAAAATGAATAAAAGCATTTTTACAGAAGCCATTTTTGGAGTCATGCAGCTCAGATTTAAAAGAATTAAACCCCGTAAAAATTAATAATTCCACCTTTATACTGGCGTTTGGGCGAAAGAAACCAAACCATGAAACGAGTAGTGAATTTTTTACACAACCACGGATGAATGATTTTAGAGTTTCCCGTCTGTCGGGAGACAGCATCCAACCATAAAATAAATTAGAACCGATGAAATCATATTTTCTAAAAAATGCCCTGGTAGTTAATGAAAATTCCCGCCAACACCTTAATATCCTGGTGCTTGACGAGTTTATTTCGAAAATCTACCAACCAGATATGAATCCCGTTTTACCGGAAGGCTGCGTTGAAATTGACCTTACAGGCAAATTTCTCCTGCCCGGAATTATCGACGACCAGGTTCATTTTCGTGAGCCGGGTTTAACCCTCAAAGCAGATTTGGAAACCGAGTCGCGGGCAGCTGTGGCGGGTGGCGTAACCGCTTTTATGGATATGCCCAATACCATTCCCAATGCTTTGACCCAGGAAATTCTGGAAGATAAATATCTGATTGCAGCCACCAAGTCGTTGGCAAACTATTCGTTCTATATGGGCGTTTCCAACTTCAATGCCGAAGAAGCCCTAAAGACCAATCCCACAACCATTTGCGGAATTAAAATATTTCTCGGTGCCAGTACCGGCAATATGCGGGTTGATAATATCGACACGCTTAATCAGGTATTTGCTCAGGCTCCAACCTTAGTGGCAGTTCATTGCGAAGACGAGCCCACCATTGAAATCAATCTGAAAAAAGCCCGCGAACAATACGGCGACGAAATACCTACCAGCGCCCATCCCGATATTCGGTCGCACGAGGCCTGCTACAAATCGAGTCATTTTGCCATTGAGCTGGCCCGCAAACACGGAACCCGCCTGCATGTGCTTCATTTGTCCACCGCTCAGGAAACGGAGCTTTTTACCAACAAGATTCCTTTGGAGCAAAAAAAGATAACCGCTGAAGTCTGCGTTCATCATCTGTGGTTCGACCGCAGCGAATACGACCGTCAGGGAGCTCTGGTGAAGTGGAATCCCGCCATTAAGAACCGTGAAGATGCCGATGCTTTGATGGTAGCTCTGCTCGACGACCGTATGGATGTGGTTGCCACTGACCATTCGCCCCACCAATGGACAGAAAAACAAGAAACCTACTCCAAAGCCCCGTCGGGTGCTCCTTTTGTGCAGCACTCGCTGGTAACCATGTTCGAAATCAGCCTGAATGGAAAAATTAGTCTTGAGAAAATAGTGGAGAAAATGTGTCATAACCCCGCCATTCTGTTTCAGATTGACCGTCGTGGCTATATCCGCGAAGGCTATTATGCCGATTTGGCGGTTCTCGATCCGCAGAACAGCTGGAAAGTGACCAATAAGAACATTCTCTATAAATGCGGATGGAGTCCGGTGGAGGGACAGCAATATCGCAGTAAGGTGACACATACTTTCGTTAATGGCCATTTGGTTTATTGCGAGGGCAAGTTCGACGAGACAGTAAAAGGACAGAGATTGATGTTTAACCGTTAGAATATGAAAAATTTATTTCTTTTTTTAGCACTGGGTTTTGTTTTTTTAAGTTGCAAACCCAAACAAATACAGGTAGTTGAAGATGTTTATGACAACGGAACACCCAAGGTGGTGATTGATTATTTGGTGAGAGGAAACGACAGCATTCCGCTCTTAGAGAAACAGTTTCACAAGGATGGCTCCCTTTTGCTACAGGGAAAGTATATTAATGGATTGCGCCAGGGCGAATGGCTAAGCTGGTATCCCGATGGAAAAATCTGGTCGAAGGGTTTTTTCTCTAAAGGCAAAAGAACCGGAAAATCGTGGATTTACCACCCGGGGGGGCAATTGTATATCAAAGGCGAATACCGCGATGGCCAAAAGATTGGAGCCTGGTTTGTGTTCGACGAGAACGGCAGCGTGATAGGGGAGAACAAGTATCCGGAGTGATTAGCTCTTGATTGTGAAACAATAACCAAATCTATTTCCAACCAATTTCTCAACCAAAAGGGGGAGTTTTTCATTTATACGAAATGTT
>DYSN01000228.1 GCA_020718205.1 Draconibacterium orientale | reverse complement strand
CATACTGTCGGTATTGGTGCTCATACGCACTCCGTTGCGATTGGTTCACATGGACACACCATCACCGTTAACGCTGCTGGTAACGCGGAAAACACCGTCAAAAACATCGCATTTAACTATATTGTGAGGCTTGCATAATGGCATTCAGAATGAGTGAACAACCACGGACCATAAAAATTTATAATCTGCTGGCCGGAACTAATGAATTTATTGGTGAAGGTGATGCATATATTCCGCCTCATACAGGTCTGCCAGCAAACAGTACCGATATTGCACCGCCAGATATTCCGGCTGGCTTCGTGGCTGTTTTCAACAGTGATGAGTCATCGTGGCATCTCGTTGAAGATCATCGGGGTAAAACGGTTTATGACGTAGCGTCAGGGGACGCGTTATTTATTTCTGAACTCGGTCCGTTACCGGAAAATGTTACCTGGTTATCGCCGGAAGGGGAGTTTCAGAAGTGGAACGGCACAGCCTGGGTGAAGGATACGGAAGCAGAAAAACTGTTCCGGATCCGGGAGGCGGAAGAAACAAAAAACAACCTGATGCAGGTAGCCAGTGAGCATATTGCGCCGCTTCAGGATGCTGCAGATCTGGAAATTGCAACGGAGGAAGAAATCTCGTTGCTGGAAGCATGGAAAAAGTATCGGGTATTGCTGAACCGTGTTGATACGTCAACTGCACAGGATATTGAATGGCCAGCACTGCCGTAGGGTAAAACATATAAATTCTATAATTAGATGTATCTTTCCATTTACGGCAAGGAAGGGGGCTTGGAAGACGTAAAGCATCTCACACCGAGATTATTTTTTATATGTCAGGTGTCTGAAGTTTTGCTTTGGCTCTTAAAATGGTTTGCCGCGAGGTTTTGAATTCCCGGGCAATGGCACTTATACTTACACCTGACTTAATTCGTTCGAATACCGCCTGTTTCTGTTCTTCATTTAACACAGGTGGTCGACCAAAACGTTTCCCTGCGCCGCGGGCTCTTACTATCCCGGAATGAGTGCGTTCAAGTAAAAGGTCTCGTTCAAATTCAGCGACTGCTGAAATTACTTGCATCATCATTTTTCCTGTTGGACTGGTCAGGTCAATGCCACCCAATGCTAAGCAATGCACTCTGATACCTGTTTCGGTCAGTTGTTCCACTGTTTTCCTGATATCCATTGCATTACAACCAAGGCGATCCAGTTTTGTCACAATCAATTGATCACCACATTTCAGGCGAGCAAGCAACCGGTTAAAACCAGGACGCTCACTGGTTGCTGCTGAGCCGCTAATGTGTTCTTCGATTATTTGCTGAGGTTTGATTTTAAAACCTGCACTTTCGATTTCCCGGCGTTGATTTTCGGTGGTCTGATCCAGCGTTGATATCCGACAGTAAGCAAAAATTTGAGACATAGTGAGACTCTATACGAAATTGGTGTTCATATCATAATGCATCTCAGAAAATAATTATGATTATTTTTGTGCATATTTGTATGTACACGTTCGAAAATAAACGAATGCGTATGCAACCCCGTAATTTTGGTGAGACCCAAAATCGATTTTGTGAAAAATGGCTTTAACTCGGTTTGTTTTTCGAGTTCCGGGCGGACTCAAGGAAGAAGAATAGTGTTGCGTGTTATTTTAACCAGATTTCAAGTTGTTTGGTCGTGGAAAAGTGGAGCAAAATGTTGTTAAAGTGGAAAAATGATAAAAAAGTAAGTTTATTATATTACATTTTACCATTTAAATTTTGGTTGTCTTTAAGAACTGATATCGCTGTTTGTAATAATTCTTTGTTATCCAGCCATGATGTTTTCTTTATGTTTCCTTCAATGTAATCAAGCAATGTTCTGGTATTGATAGGTCTTCCCTGTTTTGCTACTTCCACTACAGCATCCCCTAGGATAATTCTTACTTCAGGAAGCTGCGCAGGGAACCACTTTAGGGTGTCTTTTGATTTCATGAAGATATTCCTTAAAATATTATTGATTTTCATTGCGATATTGTATGTCTGATTCAGGATATGTTGACTTATACATCGGTTTTGTCTGGGTTATTGGATATGCCAATCCCTAATTTTATTAGGGCATGACTAAAAATGCTGAATATGATAAGGAGAGATGTGATTATCAGTATGCTGTTCATATAGCCTCGAATTAGTAATGTGTTATATATGATATAGTTGACAATTTTTATCCTGGGTGTTCTTAAAGTTCGTAGATAAACATTGTCGTTTCAGGTATACAGGAATGCTAACAGGTGGCGGCAAAAATCAGGCGGTTTATGGCGCAAGCTGAAGTGGCAACTGCAAACTATCTTATGCAGAGACTCTACACGGATTGGGTTTAAAAGTATACATAGATAACAGTTTTTATCTGAAGAAGAAAAATATCAAGGTGATATAGCCTATATGCCTTTGATGCGGAGGAATGAATGTGATGGGAGTGATGTATCTGAATAGTTGAAAAACCGCAG
>DYSN01000227.1 GCA_020718205.1 Draconibacterium orientale | reverse complement strand
GATTTTGGAATTTGGAATTTGGATTGATGATTGCGAGGAATTATAACTGATGTGAGGATGGTAAAATAATTTACATTGGTTATAAAATTAAAAAATCGGGAATCATTGAGTAACTTATGGGAAATCCAAACAGCGAAAAGAACGAAATTATTCAATCAAAAGCCGATGCCGATTTGGCGAGGTTTTCATCCAGTGCGATTGTTAAGTGGGGACTAGACTTCCAAAAAGTTTTACAAAAACAGAATTTAATAGGTGTTTTACGGTCAATTTGGATGTATTGCAAGGAAGCGTTTTCCATTGAAACCTTTTCAGTGGAGGATGGTAATTGGAAGGTTCTTGACGATTTTTGCGCAATTAGAGAAGTGAAAATAGATGACGTGGTGTATACATATGATATTCCCGTTCGCGAGCGCATTGCAACTTTTTTAATTCAATCAGCAAGATTGTTAGTAACTTTAGGTGGAAGCGCTGAATTAGGATTGAAAGACCAAATAGAAGATATCGCGAATTCAGATGAGTTTTGCAGTCGTACGCGGGTGCAAGCCACTTTTGTTTTAGCTCTTTTAGGAAGGCAGGAATGGGCTGCGCAAAAGGTTTTTCAGATTATGAAAGATGATGTGGGAACAGGTTACGGCAATGAATTTGATCAGTATCTGATGTCTATTGAGTTACCGTTAAGCGACAGTACACATCGTTCAGACGAAACCGCCTTTATCGACCTTAGATTTGATTTTTGGTTAATAGTTTTAGATATTTTGGAAAGAATAAACTTCTGGACAGAAGATATGTATTTTGGTCTTCTAAGCGCTTTAGATAGCGATGTATTTCCCGAGAATTCGGTTTGGGCTGATGCTATAGCGGTCACAATATCTTGTAGTATAAGTCAGGATATTCAAGATAGATTTGGCGAAGATTCAAGTGCCGCTGGAAACGAAAAAGTACTGTCTTGGAATTTTAATACAATGAGCCATGCGGAGTTTTTTGTTAGAGAGGGGAAGTCGCAGTCAGAAATTGACAGAGGGTTACATAGCTCCTCTTATGATGAAGAAGAATGGGAAGGAGCGGTTGTAGTAACCTTTAAACGCTTGGTCGAGGGAATATTTCTAAAAAACGACAAAAGCAACTTGGATAACTTATTTGAAAAGGTATACCAGTCAATCTCCGCAGATATTACAGCGTACGCCCGCTTGATTCCAAATAAAGAGTACGACGACCAATTTAACATGGAACGCTTTGACAGGCAAATTGTTTGTTCACTATTTTTGTGTCTTTACCCAGAGACAAGGCTTGAAGGAATAAAAACATTAGTTGATTCTTTCACCAGGTGTCACTCCGATTTGCAGTATGATGAAAACGTATTTGGTGTTTTTGACTGGTGGTTTGCAGGGATTAGTAAATTGGGGTATGACTCCCGCGTTGTAGATTTGTTGTTGGATACTATCAAAAAAGATGTGTCAATGAATGTAAAGTTGTTGCTTTGCCTAGAAACTGCCAAGATGATGTTGGAGGAAAATAATGACTAAGACGAATCATTTATCCCCTGAAACCGAAGAACTCGAAAAAAAGAAGTATATCCTTCAGGGGTTGGAAACTGATTTATCCCAACTTGAATTAGAGTATGCAACTTTTCATGGCGAACTTCGTGCTTTTCAACATCGTTATTCGGAACTTGTTGTGAAAAGAATGTATGAACTGGATAAAATTGAGGCGCAAATTTCTGAACATTTGATTTCATCAGACCCTAATAATCCCGATTATCGCCGCAAACTTCGCGAAACAAAAGAACGGATTACGGAGGCAGAGAAAGAATTTGAGCAAGAGAAAGAACGCAAGAATAAAAAAGATTTTAAGCCCTCTGAAGAATTAAAAAGACTTTATCGTGATATTGCTCGCAAGATTCACCCTGACTTGACAACAAACGAGAAAGAACAAGAACGCCGCAGCAAGCTAATGGCGGAAGTCAATGAAGCCTACGCTGACGGAGACCAAGATCGTTTACAAAATATTTTGAATAATTGGCAATATGCCCCTGAAAATATTGAAGGAACTGATACTGGTTCGCAGTTGATAAAACTTATTCGTAAAATTGCACAAGTAGAAAAGCGTATTGCAGAACTTGAAGAAACAATAAACACTTTAAGAAATGCTGAACTTTTTCAATTAAAGGAAAAGGTATCTAAGAGCGAAGCCGAAGGCGTAGATATGCTTGGAAGTATGGCTGATTATCTTGATGTGCAAATCCACGAGCGGGGGCAATATTTAGAATTTTTGCGTAAAGGCGGAAAATAAGAATAAGCGTACAGCCTTGCGAATCTCTAATTCCCAATCCTGCCCTGGGAGAAGTTTAGCTTTGTCGAGCCACGCGAAGCGGTCCACGCCGTCTTGGGTCAGGCGGGCGTAAAGTCCGCGCACGGGGTCACGGTCCGCGTGGGCATGGCAGAGGAAGACTTTGAGGGGGCGATTGTCCATAAGGATGAAGGATAAATGAG
>DYSN01000226.1 GCA_020718205.1 Draconibacterium orientale | reverse complement strand
TAATTAGTTATTTAAGTGTGTTTTAGTGAATAAACTACTCTTCGTTTGGAACCCAACTTTGCACATTGAATTCCACGCAACAAATTCCTTCTATACCGCCCAACCACTTCAAAAAGCACCCGGGAAAACAGGTTAGTTATGGCTGAATATTGATTCTGTAAAGTTATGAAATGCCAATAACATCTCAGCTGCCATCGCTCCGGATTAAATGAAGCAAAGGAAGCTGAGGTTTGTGCAATCCGGTTTATATTCTCTTAATTTTGCAGATGTAAAGAGTAATTCACCTCCAAGTTTGAAGCCAGTATCCGGGCCTCGCTCTTTGCTTTTTCGAGACCGGCTTCAGTAATTTCCGGAGCAAAATCCATAGGCTGGGCATGTATAAAAGATATATCAGTAATTCCAACAAACCCGAATATGGATCGCAAATAGGATTCCTGGAAATCAAATTGACTCACCGGTGAGCCTTCGCTATAGTCATTTCCCCTGGAAGTAATACAAATCATTTTCTTGTTTTTTGCCAGCCCTACCACGCCTTTTTCAGTAAAACTAAACAGAATGCCTACCTGCATTATAATGTCGATGTACTGTTTTAGCTTGTATGGTATTGAAAAGTTCCACATAGGTGCGGAGATGACATAAATATCAGCTTCAAGAAATCCTGTAGAAAATCTTGAGATTTCATCCCAGGATTTCAGCGATTCACTGTCGGGCATTCCTCCACTCATAAACGCATATTTGGCATCTACAGGCCCACCGGATACTTCCGGGAGTTTTGTTTGGAATAAATCCAGGTCCTGGATTACCATTTCGGGATACTTCTCTTTAATTGTGTTCATGAATTCCGCTGAAATCTTTAATGTACGTGATTTCTCTCTTTTGGGCGATGCGATGATGTTCAAAATTTTCATTTGAAATGTTTTTTAGGTTAATATTCAGTAATGACACTACCTTAATTGTTTTTGATGCTACGGGTAATAATACCCGACTACCTTAAACCAATGCCGGTTTGAAAACACATGGCGGGAGCGTTCTGAATCGTCAGAAATTAATGCCAGACAAATACAGCTCAGGTATCAGTTGTTTTATAAAGTATTGATTAGCACCATCAAAGTATTGAAGAAGCCGGCTTTTAATAAAGTTGAAATATCTAACAAGCTATATATTATTGTTCAAATAATCAAACGGTAAAAATCAGAAATCAGCTTTCGCAGACTGGCGGTCTGGTATAAAAGATGGTTAATCCAAATCCGGGAAGATTGGTTTTACATATTCCTTCGATACTGCCCACCCACTTCAAACAATGCCCGTGTTATCTGCCCAAGCGAACAGTATTTTGTTGCTTCCATCAGGCTTTGGAAAAGATTTCCTCCATGGAGTGCCTGTTCGCGAAGGGAAGTTAGGCGTTCGTGGCTTTCGGACTGCCAGGTTTTGTGTAACTCTTCCAGCATATTTATCTGGTATTCCTGCTCATCTTTGGTGGCACGTATCACTCCCGTTCGCGCGCGTCTTTCCTTCAGAAGCGTGCGGGTACGCCAACTCAATAGCCGGTTAATTCCTGGCTTTCGAAAATAATTTCAAGAGGTGCGTCCAACCCGGCATAATTCCTGGCTGAGCTGTAGTAATAATCTACATGATTTGCTACCAAACCAGCTACAATTGGATTTTTATGGATGTAATTCAATTTTTGAAAAAAGAACTTGTTGCTGAATATGATTTCGGGATGATAACCATCGAGCCAGACCTTAATATACTTATTTCGTTTGATTGCAGAAGCTTTATTCTGAAAAACCAAAAGGTATTCATGGTTTTTCTGACTGCTTTTTAGTAATTGAACAATCCGGGTAGCTGTATATTTCTTGATATCACGAATGACTGACTCCAAAGGTTTTTTTAGGGATTTTACTATCAAATGTGGATGACTGGGCATTAAACAATATCCATAAATTTCAAGTCCCTTGTTTTGGACGCTATATTTTAGGGATTCAACAAGTATTGAAGTAAATTCGGGTTCGGCGAACAGTGGAATCCATTCAACCAAAGTAAATGTAATAAAATACGCAGCATCAGGTTCAAATGCTTTATATTGCTCTGCTATGGTTCAGGCTTATTAAACAACTAAGTTATTGAATTTTCATATTTCAGAATTGGAATCGGTTTCAGAAATTAAAATAAAAGTCACCAGGGAAAGAATTTCATGCATTGTAATACCTTATATTTGAAAAAAATAAGCAGTTTCTTCCCGCACGTGTCTAAAGGAAAGACGTGCGCGAACGGGGCAGTTAGCTAACAAGTTCGGGACAAACAAAGCTATATTTCCAGGCTTGAAAACGGGAAAGTCGACATTCAATTGTCGACTCTTTTCAAAATATTTGAAACTGGACTTGGTAGAAAGATTCAATTGACAATCTTATAAGTACAAAGGGCAGTTGCAAACAAATGCTCTGGCAAATCCGGGCTTTTGAGCTGCGCTCAAGTGACCGCTTTGCTAAGTTGCATGTT
>DYSN01000225.1 GCA_020718205.1 Draconibacterium orientale | reverse complement strand
GTTTTTTCGTGGTACCTGAGTAGTAAACAGCATCGAAATACTCACAAAATTCCCAGTATTTTCCACAAATAGTGTTCCGTTGAAAACTATTCAAACCAGAGTACGAAAAGGTGTTTGAAATAGTGTATTTAAGCGGAATCTTTACACTTTTCA
The DNA here is from genome assembly GCA_020718205.1 of Draconibacterium orientale. Classification (GTDB taxonomy): domain Bacteria; phylum Bacteroidota; class Bacteroidia; order Bacteroidales; family UBA12170; genus UBA12170. The sequence goes on along the minus strand of DYSN01000225.1, from coordinate 2,356 downwards.
ACAGAGCAAATGTACTGATTTTGGTGGGGGTTGATCTCTCATTGGTTCAGCTGTTGACAGAAAGTTGTTCTAAAAAGCCAATCTCCTTTTTCAACATTTTATGGACAAGCTTCACGCCAGTCCTAGAGTAGCTCATTCGGGGTTCTTAACAAATATCAACAGGCATAGAATAAGTTCTTACGCAGGTAACTTGCAGTATTGCACCTATTTTTAGATTCATTTTTAGAAGACCTATCCACAACCGAGCTTCATTTTACTGTTAGTCTATGGTTAGTCATTTTGAAAAATTAACCGTAATCAAATAATAAACAGAGTTTTCAACGGGAATAAATCGCTGGGAAAAGGCTTAAAAAGAGGGAGAGCGGATATATCAACGATAATCAACAGGCTTAATAAAAAGAACAGATATTTAATAATGAATAATTAGTTCTCTTTATCTTACCCATAGGGATAAGTGTTGATTCTTTGAGAACCAGATAGTTTCATTCTAATCTTTTACGAAAAAGGTGTATATTTCCAAAAGAGATAAAAGCCACAGTGTTCAACGCAATATGATTTTTACTCTCCGATACTATTAATTTTGCACTCTATTGTTCTTACAAGGCTAACTATATGAATTCTCACTATGATATTATAATTGCCGGTGGTGGGCCAGCAGGATTGACCGCAGCAAAACATATTGTTGATTTAGGTTCGTCCTGTTCAGTTCTACTCATCGAAAAATCGAACCATTACAGCGATTCTGTGAAATGCGGCGAAGGTGTCTGGAAAAAACCTTTTGAGGAATTGATCACCCCAAAACCAGAATGGATTCGTCTGAATATTACCAAAGCTTCGTTTTTAGCACCAAATCACAGCGAAGTTATTTTTTCTGACAACGGAAAAACTCTCGGGTACATTTTGGATCGAATCAGAATGCAAGAAGATATCCTTGCTGATCTCTCTAAAAAAATTACCGTTCATCGGGGAATATCTGTTCGATCGGTGATTCCTTCAGACGAATTTCAGACGGTAAAGCTTTCGACTGGTGAAATAGTGACCGCATCGGTAGTAATAGATGCCTCTGGGCCATCTTCACACCTCGGGGAACCCAACAGGATACCTCACGTGAATACCGACGTAGAACCAGCTCTATATGCAATCGTTACCGGAGTTCCTCAAAAGACTGATCGAATCACTCTAAAAATGAGTTCTCACTTTTCTCCCGGCGGATACGTTTGGGAGTTTCCCATTGATGAAAACCGTGTCAATGTGGGAATCGTTTTTGGAAAAGGGGAACATCGGACGCGAAGCATTCGTCAATCTTTGGAGATCTATATCGCCGAATATCTTTCTGAAGGAACCATTGAGTCTTGGCACGGCGGAGCGATTCCTTCGTTTGCCAGTTCAAAACCGATGGCGACAGCAGGATTTATTCAGTGTGGTGATGCGGGATCGCTGGTAAATCCGATTACTCGTTCGGGAATTTCTGAATCTATGTATTCGGGAAAACTGGCAGCAGAGTCAGCTCTTGAAATGACACGTCCAAAGGCAAATCGCAAAAAAGTTGCAAAGAAGTTTGAGAAAAAACTCTTTGCTGACTACGGAAAAAAAATGGCAAAAGTGGCTAAAATGAAACGGGCTCTGTACGGAATTTCCGATGAACAGTACAACAGTTCTGCGGATAAATTGGCACTGATTCCCGAAGAGAAACGGACTATGTTGAAAATTCTGAAAATTACCATGTTCAATTCACCAAAGCTTCTGATGGCGATGCGTCATTTGCTCTGATATTTTGATAATTGATACAACAAAAAATGCGACCCAATTGGATCGCATTTTTTGTTTTTAAAGTGGAATATTATCCTCGAACCATGTAAGGATTTCCATCTTGATCGCGGAAACCAAACATCTTTCCCCAAGGCATTGTTTCAACCGGATCGCAGTCTACGCCTTTTGCTTTTATATCTGCGTTGAACTGGTCTATATTGTCCGCAGAGAAAATTACCGATGGGTGAGCTACCAGTTCCGGTTTCTGAGCCATCATGGCTGCCTTTGAGTATACCACAATGGTGGTTGCCGCACCGACCGGAGCTACTTCGAGCCAGGTCATTGGTCACATGGGCATTTCAAAAGCTACGGAGAATCCCATTTTTTCAGTCAAGAATGCTTTCGCTTCGGTTTGATTTTCTACATAGATCGTTACTTTTTCGATTTTGGTGATCATTGAAAATCCTTTCATTGGTTAACTATTATTAATTTACAGGCCTCCGACCTGTGCTTATATAAAACGCCCTTAGGGCTGATTTTTACTCGCAAATCGACCCGTACGATTCAAAATCGATCCACTCGATTGAACAACTGTCCGCGGGAACCT
>DYSN01000102.1 GCA_020718205.1 Draconibacterium orientale | reverse complement strand
AAAACAATCCCCATGTTTTCAAATACAATAAATCATATTCTTTTCAATGATTAAGAAACAGGGCAGTTCCTCGTATCAATAACAAGATTAAAAAATTATTGTAAGTAAAAGAAATATTGGTATTTATCTGTTCGAAAAAATATTTAACTTTGTGCTGTTAAACAATTAACAATAAATACATGCAACCTACTCATATTGAACATCTTGGGATTGCCGTGAAAAGCCTGGAAGAGAGTATCCCTTATTATGAAAAATTACTTGGGACCTCTTGCTATGCCATAGAAGAGATTAAAGACCAGCGTGTTAAAACTGCTTTTTTCCAGATAGGCCAAACAAAAATTGAGTTGCTCGAGTCAACCGATCCGGAGGGCCCGATCGGTAAATTTCTGGAGAAAAAGGGCGAAGGGATACATCACCTTGCCTTTGCCGTTAGAAACACAGACGAAGCTTTACATGCAGCCGAAGAACAGGGTATTTCTTTGATTGACAAAGTAGCAAGAAAGGGGGCTGAAAGTATGAATATTGGTTTTTTGCACCCAAAATCAACGCATGGCGTCCTGATAGAGTTTTGCAGTAAGCAGTAAATAAATTGAATTTCCTCCATTTGGTTGTGTTACTTTAAATATTATTGGTATGGCTCTTGAAAACAAAATAACCGAACTGCTCGAAAAAAGAGAAAAAGCAAAGCAGGGAGGCGGTGAAGATCGTATAAAATCCCAGCATAAAAAAGGAAAGTATACGGCCCGGGAAAGGCTTGAAAAGTTATTGGATGAAGGAAGTTTTGAGGAGTACGATATGTTCGTAACCCATCGTTGTACCAATTTTGGTCTGGAAAAAGAGGAATACCTGGGTGATGGCGTGATTACAGGAAGAGGTACCATTGATGGTCGCGTTGTCTTTGTGTTTTCTCAGGATTTCACAGTCTTTGGAGGCTCCCTTTCCGAAACATTTGCCCGTAAGATTTGTAAAATTATGGATCAGGCAATGAAGGTGGGCGCCCCTGTAATCGGGATTAACGACAGCGGAGGCGCTCGTATTCAGGAAGGCGTTAATTCATTGGCGGGGTATGCCGAAATTTTCATGCGCAATATCGCTGCCTCTGGCGTTGTTCCGCAGATATCCGCCATTTTTGGTCCTTGTGCCGGCGGTGCGGTTTACTCCCCTGCGCTGACAGATTTTATTGTAATGAGCGAAGCAACCAGTTACATGTTTGTAACAGGCCCTAAAGTTGCAAAAACCGTTACAGGAGAAGAAATTACTACAGAAGATCTGGGCGGGGCCTCCATCCATTCAACCAAATCGGGGGTTGCTCATTTCCGTTCTGAAAATGAAGACGAAGGGATCCTTATAATCCGAAAACTCCTTGAATACCTTCCGCAAAACAATCTCGAAGACCCTATTGTTACCGAATGTAAGGATCCGATAGACAGACTGGAAGACTCCCTCAATGAAATCGTCCCGTCGAACCCCAATCAGCCCTACGATGTTAAAGATGTCATATACCGTATTGTTGACGAGAGCCAGTTCCTTGAGGTCCATCAGTATTACGCAAAGAATATGGTTGTTGGTTTTGCCAAATTTAATGGAATGCCTTGTGGTATTGTCGCCAATCAACCCAATTTTTTAGCAGGTGTCCTGGATATCGAAGCTTCAAGAAAAGGGGCCCGTTTTGTACGGTTTTGCGATGCCTTCAATATTCCTATAATCACCCTTGTGGATGTTCCGGGATTCCTTCCCGGAAGCGCCCAGGAATATGGAGGGATCATCATTCACGGGGCAAAATTATTGTTTGCCTATGGCGAAGCAACAGTGCCGAAAATTACTGTGACTCTGAGAAAATCATACGGTGGCGCTCATGATGTTATGGGTTGTAAACAGCTGCGCGCCGATTTGAATTATGCATGGCCATCGGCCGAAATTGCTGTTATGGGACCAAAGGGGGCCATTGAAATACTTGAAGGTAAACGTATTGGTGAAATTCAGGATGCACGGGAAAAAGTTAAATATGTTGCGGAAAAGGAACAGGATTATAAAAACAAATTCGCCAATCCTTACGATGCTGCCCGATATGGTTATATTGATGATGTCATTGAACCCAGGAATACTCGGTTTCGAATTATCCGTGCACTTCAGACCCTTGCAACAAAAAAGGATTCCTTACCCCCAAAAAAACACAGCAATATTCCTTTATAAATTTAATTCCCGTGATATATGATCCTTGGTAGCCAAAATAGCGTTGGTTTTTCAAACATCGACGAACTTTCTATAATTATTACCATCGTCGGTTATGTAGTTGTCTTTTTAGCCCTTTTAGCATTGGTATTTGTTATCGGGAGAATCTCTGTAATTCAGGCATTTTTTATACAATTGAAATTACGGCGAAACAGAAAACACAATGACGAAACCGTTAAAACCCCTGAAATTTCTATCAGTGCATGTGAAAATGCCGCAATTTGCACCGCACTCTATCTTTATTTTACAGAACTACATGATGAAGAAAAATATGTGATGACGGTAAAAAAAGTCTCACGGACCTATTCTCCCTGGAGTTCAAAGATTTATGGAATAATGAATATCAAAAAACTTGGATAAGATTTTTAACCGGAAAGTAGAAAAGAAATGAAACAATTCAAATTTACGATACAGGGAAACGTTTATGAAGTGGAGATTTTGGGATTTGAAGAAAATATTGCCAAAGTCGAAGTTAATGGGACACCGTACGATGTTGAAATCCACAAAGATTTGAAAATGAGCAAAACCCCGACGCTTGTTCGTGTGGAAGCTCCCCAACCAAAAGGCAAAGAAACAAGAATCCCGAAAATTTCTTCTAAAACAACCAATTTAACGGTCAAGGCCCCATTACCGGGAACCATCATCAGCGTCCTGGTCAAAGAAGGAGATAAAGTATTATTGGGACAAAAACTTCTCACCATGGAGGCCATGAAGATGGAAAATAATGTATTATCCGAAAAAGCAGGCGTTATTACAAATGTCCTGGTAAAACCTGGTGATACGGTACTACAGAATGATGTTTTAGTTGAAATTGAATAATCTCCTCCTGCTATGAAAAGTGTGAGAAAAGCCTATTTTTCTGCCTCTGTGACTAAACTTATCACTGTTTTTGCTATCATTTTACTCCTCTTTGTGGTTAAACCTTTGATATTTCCGGGCCCCGAAACTGATTTGATCGCCCAATCGCTCAATGTTTCCGCTCCAACAACAGGGACTACCATGACGGGTGTTCAGGATGGCCTTTGGAAATTCTGGAGTTATACGGGTTTTGCCAATTTTTTATGGGGAAACCTGATCATGATCATCGTGGGACTGATATTTATCTTTCTGGCAATTCGATTTGAATATGAACCCTTGTTGTTGATTCCCATTGGAACCGGGATTATTATTGGAAATATTCCGTTCCTTCATGGGGCAAATCTTCAGTTAGGCATATACGAAAGTGGGAGTGTGCTGAATTATCTCTATTTTGGTGTGATCAAGGGTATATATCCGCCTTTGATATTTCTAGGGATCGGCGCTATGACCGACTTTTCTTCCCTGATTTCCAACCCCAAACTCATTCTTTTGGGCGCTGCCGCTCAACTGGGTATTTTTATTACTTTTTTAGGCGCACTGATACTTGGTTTTTATGCCCCTGAAGCTGCTGCCATCGGCATTATAGGTGGCGCTGATGGCCCGACCGCAATTTTCCTCTCCTCCAAACTTGCCAATGGGATCAACATTTTACCCAATGGCGAGGTGGTTAAAAACCTTATCGGACCTATTGCTATTGCCGCTTACTCCTATATGGCGCTCGTCCCGGTAATTCAACCGCCGGTTATGAGGTTATTAACAACAAAAAAGGAAAAGTTGATCCGGATGAAACCCCCTCGTCAGGTTTCCCGGCAGGAAAAAATCTTATTTCCGGTTATTGGTTTGATTTTCACAACTTTTATTGCACCAAGCGCGCTCCCCCTTCTTGGATTTTTATTCTTTGGCAATATATTAAAGGAATCCGGGGTTACCAAACGCCTTGCCTTGACTGCATCCAATCCCTTAATCGATATTGTTACGATTCTAATTGGCCTGACAGTTGGCGCCAGTACCCAGGCTGATATTTTCCTGACCTCCCAGTCCATCATGATTTTTGTCCTGGGGGCCTTTTCTTTTATCATCGCTACCGCCGGAGGTGTTATCTTTGCCAAAGTTATGAACCTCTTTTTAAAACCCGAAAATCAGATTAACCCATTGATTGGTAGCGCTGGTGTATCTGCCGTTCCGGATTCTGCAAGGGTTTCACAACTTGAAGGATTGCGCGTTGATCCCACAAACCATTTGTTAATGCATGCCATGGCCCCCAATGTTGCCGGCGTTATCGGATCGGCAGTCGCTGCCGGGATTTTACTGAGTTTTATGATGTAAACTATGCTAATTATTGGAATTGCCGGTGGCTCCGGATCCGGAAAATCAACCGTCGTTAAACAGGTCATCAAACACTTGCCCAAAGAAACGGTTACCATAATTCCACAGGATGCTTATTATAAAGATAATGGGCATAAATCAGCAGATGAAAGGGCAAAAATTAATTTCGACCACCCAACTTCTATTGAATGGGGTTTGCTCTTACGGCAACTGGAAATCCTTAAAACCGGAAATCCCATCGAAATGCCGATCTACTCGTATGTTACCTGTGCAAGATCAAAAGATACAAACCTTATCCGCCCTTCTGAAGTTATTATTGTTGAAGGGATCCTTATTCTTACCAACCCAAGGTTAAGAAATAAACTGGATATCCGGGTTTTTGTTGATGCTGATGGTGATGACCGCCTGATGAGAATCATCCGCAGAGATATTGAAGAACGGGGTCGGTCCTTTCAACAGGTACTGGAACATTATGAATCTTTTGTCAAACCCATGCACCTTCAATTTATTGAACCAACCAAACGCTATGCCGATATCATCATTCCCCAGGGGGGACAAAACAAAGTTGCCATTGACCTCCTTTCTTCACACATAAAGACCCATATTAATTTCGGGAATTATTACCCAAAGCGGTAAACATCTTAAAAAAATTGTATTTTTGAGTTTTAATCGATAAAACATGGAAAACAGTAAAACGCTTGAAATATTAAAAATGGCTATCCTTATGGAAAAAAGGGGCCATTCATTTTATATGAAAGTTGCTGAACAAGCACTTGAACCAGAAATACAACATATTTTTCTGACCATGGCCGAAGAAGAAACCCAGCATATTAAATTTCTTTCTGACCAGTATGTCTCCTTTGAAAAAAGTCATTCGTTTAAAAAGCTCGATCTTCCCAATCTAATCGATGACGGTTTTTCAACCCTTATCCTGACAGACGAGATGAAAAGCAACATCTCTTCAGCTGGTTTTGAAGCTGCAGCTATTTCAGCAGCAATGGATTTTGAAAAACGGGCAATTGAAGTTTATACACAACAGGCAGAAGTTACTACCGATCGCAACGAAAAGGAATTGTACCAGTGGTTGGCAAATTGGGAAAAAGGTCATTTAAAAATTTTGAATGACCTGGATAATGAATTAAAAGAAAAAATCTGGAACGATAATCAGTTTTGGCCATTTTAACGACCCGTTTTCATGTAAGATTACCATCTTTTAAACTCCGGTCCGCATTGCTTCCACCGGATCAAGTTTGGATGCAGAATATGCTGGTAAAATTCCAGAAATCAATCCGATAACAGCAGAAACTCCGATGCCCAACAGGATGTTCCCCTGGGTTAGGATCAGGGTGAACGATGTTGTATTGGAAATGATCAGAGTCAGCATCAAAATGATAAACAGCCCGATCACCCCTCCGATAACCGATAAAAAGATAGCTTCGAAAAGAAATTGTAAAAGAATAAAGTATTTTTTAGCCCCAAGGGCTTTTTGAATACCAATAATATTGGTCCTCTCCTTAACAGAAACAAACATTATATTGGCAATTCCGAACCCCCCGACCAGTAGGGAAAAACCACCGATAATCCATCCAACCATGGCGATGATATGAAACAGGTTGTCGAAGCCTTTCGTAATGATATCGGTCTCATTTATTGCAAAATTATCTTCTGCTGATGGTTTAAGCTTTCGAATGGACCGCATGATTCCCGTCAGTTCGTCCCTGAGTTCATCATTGGGCACTAACGATTTTGCCTTGACAATAATGGTAGCATCCATATCACGGATAGAAATGATGGTTTTAAAATAGTTGATGGGAATAAAAACCACCTTGTCATTTGAATTTCCGAAAAAATCCTCCCCCTCTTTTTTAAGAACTCCGATCACCTCGATGTTACGACCAAAAATTTTAATCTTTTTACCAATGGGATCTCCTTCCGGAAATAAGGTCGTAGCAATTTCATCTCCGATAACAGCTATGTTTTTACCACTCATCGACTCTGAAGACGAAAAATAGCGTCCATTGGCCAGGTCAAATTTCCAAACCTTATCAAAATCCTGTGTTACTCCTAAAACCCCGATATTTTCAATGTAATTATTTAAATATTTTACTGTTTTATTTACCTGGACCATATAAGCGACAGCCTCGGTTAGGTTGCTGCGCCTTTCGATTTCTTTCATGTCGTCCAGAGATGCCTCCGGCCGTTGCCAATATTTCCACCAGGGATAATCACCCCCCATTGCCCATGGCCATTTCTGAACGTATAAAACATTGCTCCACAACGAAGCAATACTTTTACGGATTGCACTCTCCATGGAATCGAAAACAGTAAATACCGAAATAACACAAAAAATGCCGATGGTAATGCCAAGTAAAGAAAGGATGGTGCGTACCTTATTCACAATGACAGCCTGAAAGGCAAATAAAAAACTTTCCCGGACCAATCGTAATATCAAAACCATAGTAATGCAATTTCCGCGTTAAAACGGTAAAATTAGTACATAATTGTCATCCTGATATCAGCCATTGCAGGATACCGTAATTTTTGTTATCATTGCACGGTACTCCGGCCAATTGCAATAAGACGCAGGCAAATGATAATCGTTACATTTTGAAAAAATGAATGACCTGGTAAAAATTAAATCTGCCCTTATATCCGTTTATTCTAAAGATGGTATTGCTGAAATTGCTGAAATTCTGACTGCTTCCGGTATTCAGATTTTTTCAACAGGTGGCACTTTCAATCATTTGGTAAATCTTGGAATAAAGGCTACGCCTGTGGAATCGGTTACCGCTTATCCTTCTATTTTAGGAGGAAGGGTAAAAACCCTCCACCCGAAAATTTTTGGCGGTATCTTATGGCGAAGAGACCAGATAACAGATACCGGCGATATTGAAAAATATGAGATTCCATCCATTGATCTGGTTATTGTTGATCTCTATCCTTTCGAAAAAACAGCGCTGTCAACCGACGAGGAAAAAGAAATAATAGAAAAAATTGATATCGGAGGAATTTCACTGATCCGGGCCGCTGCAAAAAATTTTGCCCATGTTGTTGTAATCCCGGCTGCTGCTTTTTTTAACGAGTTGATGGAAATCCTAGTAAAGAAAAATGGAATAACGAGTATGAATAAACGACGCCATCTGGCCGCCGCCGCATTTAATATCTCTTCTCATTATGATACGGCCATCTTTAATTATTTTAACAAAATTGAAAAAATCAAAGCATTCAAACAAAGTGTACTACATGGATCAACCTTAAGATATGGCGAAAATCCTCATCAAAATGCATTCTTTTATGGGGATTTAACACAGGTTTTTCATCAGCTTCATGGCAAAGAATTGTCGTTCAACAATTTGGTTGATATTGATGCGGCCATTAACCTGATCAGTGAATTTCAGGAACCCACCGTGGCAATAATCAAACATACCAATCCGTGCGGGGTTGCAAGCAGGAACACCTTAAAAAATGCATTTCTTGATGCCCTGGCATGTGACCCTGTCTCTGCTTTTGGCGGTATAATTATTGCCAATGGCATTATCTACCGGGAGACCGCCGAAGAATTAAACAAATTGTTTTTTGAAATTGTTATCGCAAAAGAATATGAAAATGATTCCCTTGAACTCTTAAAATCAAGGAAAAATAGAATAATTTTGCAAAAAAATTCATTTACGTTCCCGGAATGGCAGTTTAAGACAATTTTGAACGGGATTCTTTTACAGGAAAAAGACCTTCGTACAGAACAGGTGGCCGATTTTCAGTTTGTAACAACGAAAAAACCAGGACCAGAAGAAATGGATGCATTGATCTTTGCCAATAAAATCGTGAAACATCTTAAATCAAATACAATAGCCCTGGTAAAAAACAATCAGTTACTGGGTTGCGGAATGGGTCAGACTTCCCGGGTCGATGCTCTACGACAGGCTATTATTAAAGCCAGGGCTTTTGGTTTCGAAACCCGGGGGGCAGTCATGGCATCCGATGCTTTTTTCCCTTTTGCCGATAGTGTTGAAATTGCCGGTGAAGCAGGAATAACTGCGATAATACAGCCAGGGGGTTCCATTCGGGATGTCGATTCTGTAAATTATTGCAACGAACATCAAATTTCAATGGTATTCACGGGAATACGACACTTTAAGCATTAAAAATCCGAATACATGGGCCTATTTACAAAAGAGATAGCAATCGATCTGGGAACAGCCAATACGATCATTATTTATAATGATAAAGTTGTTGTGGATGAACCATCCATCGTCGCAATCGAAAGAAGTTCGGGAAAAATTATTGCCGTTGGGAAAAAAGCACAGATGATGCATGGGAAAACCCACGAAAATATCAAAACCGTTCGCCCCCTGAGGGGAGGTGTTATTGCTGATTTTCAAGCCGCAGAGCATATGATCCGGGAAATGATAAAGATGATCGATTTACGGAAATCGTGGTTCCCACCTGCCCTGAAAATGGTCATTTGTATCCCTTCCGGGATTACCGAAGTTGAAGAACGGGCAGTTAAAGATTCTGCTGAACAGGCAGGAGCAAAAGAGGTAAGGTTGATCCATGAGCCCATGGCCGCCGCCATCGGTATCGGAATTGATGTCCTGGAACCGGTTGGTAATATGGTCATTGACATTGGCGGCGGAACCAGCGAAATTGCAGTTATTGCCCTCGGTGGGATCGTCAATAATAAGTCAATCCGGATTGCAGGGGATGAGTTTAATACCGATATTGAAGAATACATGCGTAAACAACACAATATCAATATTGGAGAACGTACTGCCGAACGTATAAAAATTGAAGTTGGGGCTGCCATCGCCGATATTGATAATCCCCCACCCGATTACGCCGTTCATGGCCGCGACTTGCTTACCGGAATCCCCAAAGAGGTCATCGTTAACCATGCTGAAATAGCCCATTGTTTGGATAAATCCGTGGCTAAAATTGAGGCCGCTGTGTTAAATGCACTCGAAATGACACCACCGGAACTAGCCTCGGATATTTATGAGACAGGGATCTATCTCACAGGGGGAGGTGCCTTGCTGCGTGGATTGGATAAACGGCTCCACCTGAAAACCAAACTTAAAGTCCATGTTGCCGAAGATCCACTCAGAGCTGTAGCAAGGGGAACAGGCATAGCCTTGAAAAATTTCGATAAATTTACCTTTCTCATCAAGTAGAAAGAAAAATGCGAAATCTTTTTGAGTTTCTCCGGAAGCACTATTTTTATTTCCTGTTCCTGCTCCTGGAAACCATCTCCTTATTGCTCCTGGTTCGGTTTAATGAATTTCAGCGCAGTAAACTTTTTACGGCTTCTCATTTTTTGACCGGCTCTGTCAATAACCTTTTTGACGGGATTTCCGAATACTTTGCTTTACGAAAAACCAATAAAGTCCTGATCGAAGAATTGGCAAAAATGCATGCCGGGATGCCTGAAGCATTTTATAAAACAGATACAGCCACCCAGTATCGGAATGACTCCATTATATTATTGGAATATCATTACATAAGCGCTAAAGTTATCAGTAATTCAACCAATAAACGCAATAATTTTTTAATGATAAATAAAGGAAAAATTCATGGTGTTGAAAATCATATGGGGGTCATTATCGGTAACAAAATTGTTGGGCAGGTCATCAGCGTTTCCCCCCATTTCAGCTGGATCATGTCAATCCTTAATAAAGACAGCCGTATTTCCGGTAAGTTTAAAAAAAACAATCAGTTGGTCAATATCGAATGGAATGGAAGTAATTTTAAGAAAGGCCAGGTGAAAGAAATCCCCAAACACATTGTAATTATAAAAGGAGATACAATTATAACCAGCGGAAATTCAGATATTTTCCCGGAAGGACTTCTAATAGGTACGATTTCTGACTATAAAATCGCCCAGGATGAAAATTTTAATAACGGAACCATTCTTTTTTCAACCGATTTTAACAGTCTTGGTTATGTTGAAGTTGTAATCGATAATCTCAGAAAAGAAAAAGAGGATTTGAAAGATTCTTTTAAATCACGATAAAGAATTTTATTAACTCGACTGATATGGCGATAACATCCAAAACCATTGTTTTAAATATTGTCAGATTTTTCTTTTTTATCTTTTTTCAGGTACTGATTTTAAACCATTTGAATTTTGGAGGATACATCAATCCTTACTTTTATGTCTTCTTCATTCTGCTGTTGCCTTTTGAAACCCCGAAATGGTTGTTGTTGATATCCTCTTTTCTTCTGGGCCTTGGGGTCGATCTGTTTACACATACGCCCGGCCTTAACGCAGCCGCATGTGTTATGACTGCCTTTCTAAGACCTTTTATCATATCGGTTATCTCTTCCGGGCCGGAATCTCTTATTGGAGATACGCCAACATTGGGAAACCAGGGGTTAAAATGGTTTTTATATTATTCCGTTTCACTCGTATTTATCCACCATACAACACTTTTTTTTCTGGAAATTTTTCGTTTTGATGAATTCTTTCTCACCTTACTTCGATCACTTTTAAGTGGCATTTTTACACTGCTGCTTGTCTTTATATCGGAATATCTGATATTTTCAGGAAAAAAATAAAAAACCCGTCTATCATAAAGCTAAACGGGTTTTAAAATGAAAGAGGAGGTTTCGAGCGGACTCGAACCGCTGTAGACGGTTTTGCAGACCGTTGCCTAGCCACTCGGCCACGAAACCAATTCCTTTAATATTTGGAATACAAAGGTAAACAATATTTTTATATTACCTGTCAAATCATCCCCTCCAATGGGTTTTATAGCATACCTGACCTGTTTTTCCGCCTATGGGTGGATTAAGCTTGGCGATTTTCACTGCAATATATGACACAGATGGAAAATGAACACGGATTGAATCAACAATACGACGGGCAACATGTTCCAACAAATGCGATTTTTGACTCATCTCGTTTTTTACTGTTTGATATATATGAACATAATCAAGGGTATCATGCAACCGGTCAGATTTTTCAGCTTCGGAGGTGTCAGATTCAATTTCTAAATCAACAATAAATTTTGTACCGATGATTTGCTCCTCTTTAAAGCATCCGTGAAATGAAAAAAATTCCATGTTCTCAAACTGTATTGTGCCCATTGGTTTATGTTTTAAACAGCCGAAATTATCAAATTCCGGTGAATAAAAGAGCTGTTATTAAAATTCAGTAAGTTTGCACCAAATATTTACGACCTATAATTTCTAATTTGTATGGAAGAAAAAAAAATAAAGAATGAAGAAAAACGGTCGCTTAACTTCATCGAAGAGATCATCGAAGAAGATATTCGCAACGGGAAAAATGAAAGCCGTGTACACACCCGGTTTCCGCCTGAACCCAATGGTTATCTCCATATCGGCCATGCAAAATCAATCTGTCTGAACTTTGGCCTTGGAAAAAAATACAATGGAAAAACCAATCTGCGATTCGACGATACAAATCCGATAAAAGAAGATGTCGAATATGTCGATTCCATTATGGAGGATGTTAAATGGCTTGGGTTTGACTGGGAAGAACGGTTGTTTTATGCTTCGGATTATTTTGAACAACTTTTTGAGTTTGCCCTGATCCTGATCCGCAATGGTAAAGCTTACGTGTGTGATATGACCGCAGAAGAAATTGCAGAAACCAGGGGTACCCCGACACGACCAGGAATCGAAAGCACTTACCGCAACAGATCCATTGAAGAGAATGTTGAATTGTTCCAGAAAATGCGCAGGGGAGCTTACCCGGACGGGTCAAAGGTGCTAAGGGCAAGAATTGACATGGCTTCACCCAATATGCATATGCGGGATCCGGTATTGTACCGCATACTGCATGCTTCCCATCATCGCACCGGCGACCAGTGGTGCATTTATCCTATGTATGATTTTGCGCACGGTCAATCTGATTCTATCGAAAAAATTACCCATTCCATTTGTACCCTTGAGTTTGAAGTACACCGGCCTCTGTATGACTGGTTTATCAGGGAAATCGGTATCTATGCTCCGCGACAAATCGAATTTGCCCGGTTAAACCTGAGTTATACGGTGATGAGCAAAAGAAAACTGCTGGAACTTGTTAAAGAAAAAAATGTAAATGGCTGGGACGATCCAAGGATGCCAACCATCTGCGGACTTCGGCGAAGAGGTTATACCCCCGAATCAATACGCAATTTTGCAGATATCATTGGCGTTGCCAAACGCGATAATATGATTGATGTCAGCCTGCTTGAATTTTGTGTGCGTGAGGATCTCAATAAACACGCCCACCGGCGAATGGCTGTCCTGAATCCACTGAAAGTTGTTATCGACAACTATCCAGAGGGAGTCGTTGAGGATATGGAAGCGGTAAACAACCCGGAAGATGATAATATGGGAAAAAGAAAGGTGCCTTTTTCACGGGAACTTTTTATTGAACAGGAGGATTTTATGGAGAACCCACCGGGAAAATTCTATCGGCTCGCCGCTGGTAAGGAAGTCAGACTGAGATATGCTTATATCATCCGCTGTAATAGTTTCATAAAAAATCATGAAACCGGAAAAATTACAGAAATTCATTGCACGTATGATCCTTTAACAAAAAGCGGAATGCCCGACAGTGGAAGAAAAGTCAAAGGGACATTGCACTGGGTATCTGCCGGCCATGCAATAAAAGCAGAAATTAGATTATACGACCGCCTTTTTACAAAAGAAAACCCGGACGATATGCCGGAAGGACAAAGTTATAAGGACTGCCTCAACCCGGAATCATTGAACATCATCTCGGGACTGATTGAACCTGAAATCCTTTCATCAAGGATTTTGGATAAATACCAGTTTGAAAGAATCGGCTACTTTTCTGTTGATAAAGATTCCACACCTCAAAATCTGGTATTTAACCGTGTGGTACCCTTGAAAGATTCATGGGCTAAAATGGAAAAAAACAAAGAAATTTGATTTTTTAGCATATTTTTCCTTAACTTTGCACCTGCTTTGTCCGATGGTGTAACTGGCAACACAACTGATTCTGGATCAGTAGAGTCTAGGTTCGACCCCTAGTCGGACAACAATACAATCCAACTATTTTATTATTAAATAGTGTCTGTAAGAAATCCTCAAACTTTCAGTAAATCAGAGGTTTATTGT
>DYSN01000101.1 GCA_020718205.1 Draconibacterium orientale | reverse complement strand
CTCCTCAGCAAGCTGGTCTATTATGCCGCCAAATTCTTCATCATTTCCTTCGGACTTCTGGAAATGTCGCTGGTTTCGACCCCGTTATATATTCAGGCCATCACCACTGTTATTTTCAGCACTTATTTGTTTGTGATTTTCAGGTATTTCAAGGGAGAAAAATAATATCATCACCCCCAAAAAATAAAGAGTTTTAACCCCCGAAGCATCTAAAATTGGTATTATCGGATTTTGATGCCCATTTTCGCGTTTATTAACATGGCTTTTTATGATTCCACAATTAGTGTAACTCATAATATTTTAAATAATTCTCAAGGTTTACCATCCATCAGCTTTCCAGGCAACTTGTGGAATCAGGCATTTTTAGTGAGCAGTCTACCCCAATAAAAACAGCAATTTCGTGCCGACGAATTGGTAGGAAGCCACAATCAATGGAGAGGATCCTTGTGTATAAATTATTAAATAAATGTAAAATAACAAGTAGTTTGATTTTAATTTTGATGTGCGATTTTCTCTGGATTCAGAATTAAAAGGCCAATCTATATTATTCATAATTAAGAACTTACTCCTTATTTTTTTAGTTAATCCACTCTGTTTTGCAATTAATCAACAATTAATGAGCCATTAACTTCTCCGCAATAATGGAAGATTTACTTTGCCGCAAAATCTAAATCAAAAACAAAATCGAATGAGCAGACTATCAAACCTATTTCTGTTAGGACTATTATTTATAGCAACAGTTGGGTGGGCACAATATGACATTTCCTACAACACTCCCGTTGATACCAGAACAAGTTTTTCGAGTCAACCCCAAAAATTTGAGTTTAAAGGCTATATGCGTGATTCCGAAATAGAATCGGTACCCACCGATATGCTCGAAGAACATGTACTTGGAATAGAGATTGCCAAAAAACTCTATTTAATCGACGAAAAATTTACCTACACAGAGCCAGTGATTCCGGGCAATCCGCGCACAAAAACCATCATCAGAAAACCTGTTATTTACAATTCTATTAAGAAAATTGACAAACAACTGGTTAAAAAGGTAAAACACGGGGAAATGACAAAGGAATATGCGGCAAAAATTCTTAATCAGGTTTTAACTGTTTCGTTGAATATGCTGGCATCTGACACCGAAGCCTTTGAGCAAGAGCTGGAAAAAGACAATTCCACCGATTTTAGAATCGATCTTTTTGTGAACAGGGTTCAGCTTGTTTACTAAATAATAATTCCCCCTCCCAAAAGAAATATCCGCTGCGATATCATCTATACAGCTTGAATTTATTTAAAGTTTTAAAAACCATTCATTATGTCAAATCAAAAATTTTACACATTGTTAATGCTCTTCATTGTGTTTACTTTAGCCGGTTTTGCCCAAAAAAAAGGCATTGAAGGCTCGGTGAGCAGTACAAGCGGAGAGAAACTTCCCGGTGCTTCCGTTTTAGTAAAGGGCACCAATTCCGGAACTATTGCCAATAGCGACGGCCGCTTTGAGCTACAAGTCGAAAAAGGCGACACCCTATTGATAACCTTTGTGGGTTTTGTATCACAGGAACTGGTTATCGAAAATCAAACTACCCTCGACATTAGACTAGCCGAATCGGTAAACGAGCTAGAAGGCGTGGTTGTAACAGCTCTTGGTATCGAGAAATCGAAAAACACCATTGGATACTCCATCAGCGAAGTGAAAGGCAGCGACCTTACCAAAGCCAGGGAACCCAATGCTTTCAGCACCCTCACCGGTAAGGTGGCAGGTTTGGTGGTGGGTAGCTCTCCCGAGTTGCTTGGCTCTCCTTCGGTATTGCTCCGTGGCGTTACCCCACTGATTGTTGTGGATGGAGTTCCTGTTCAAAGCGACACCTGGAATATAAACCCCGACGACATTGAAAGTTATGTGATTCTGAAAGGCCCCAACGCAGCAGCTCTTTATGGTTCGCGCGGTCAGAATGGTGCCATTCAGATTATAACTAAGAAAGGAACTACCGGACAAAAAGGCTTTCAGGTCGACTTCAACTCCAGCACCATGTTCGAAACCGGATTTATTGCCATTCCCGAAGTTCAGGATGAGTATGGCCCTGGTGACCACGGTAAATATGCTTTTGTGGATGGTCGTGGTGGAGGTACCAACGATGCCGACTACGACATCTGGGGTCCTAAATTCGAAGGCCAGCTGATTCCACAATACGACAGCCCCATTGACCCAGTCACCGGCGAACGCATTCCAACCCCCTGGACTGCCCGTGGTAAAGACAATTTAAAGCGTTTCCTCGAGCCTGGTTTACTTACCACCAACAGTCTTTCCGCCACATCGAGCGGAGAGAAATACGATTTGCGTTTTTCATCGTCAAACACCTACCAAAAAGGTATTGTGCCAAATACCCAACTCAATGTTTCCAATTTCGCCATCACTGGTGGTTATAACTTCAATAAAAATGTGAGAATCGATGCTAATTTCTCTTATAGCAAACAATATACTCCCAACACTCCCGATGTTAACTATGGTCCTAACAGTATAATCTATAATATGATTACCTGGGGTGGTGCCGACTGGGATATTGACGATATGCGCGATTACTGGCAACCTGGCAAAGAAGGTGTTCAGTCGAAATATGCTGAATATCAACGCTATCACAACCCATATTTTATGTCATACGAGTGGTTGAGAGGTCATTATAAAACCGATATCAATGGTTATGTATCGCTCAATTATAGTTTTCTCGAACATTTCAACCTGTTGGTGAGAGACGCTATAACCTCCTACGACCTGTTAAGAACTGAAAAACTGCCATTTTCGGCTCACCCCTACGGCAGAGAAGCTGGTTTGGGCGATTACCGTGAAGACAAACGTAATTTATTCGAAAACAATACCGATCTGTTGCTTTCCTACGATAACTATATCCTGCCAAAACTCAGCGTTCAGGCATCGGTGGGAGGTAACCTGAGAGCCTATTCGTTCCGCAGCAGCTATGCCACCACCGACTATTTGAACGTTCCGGGCTGGTACAACCTGAGCAACTCAAAAAATCCTGTAAAAAGCTACAATTTCTACGCTCCCATGATGGTGCTTTCGGGCTACGCCATGGCTGACTTCACCTACAACAAGTTTGCAACAATTTCTGTAACAGGTCGTTGGGACAAAAACTCCACTTTACCTTCCAAAAACAATGTCTATTTCTACCCCAGTGTTTCTGCGAGTTTGGAGCTTTCACACCTTTTCACCATTCCTAAGGTAAATCTTTGGAAAATCAGGGGTTCTTATGCCAATGTGGGTAGCGCTTTAACTTCATCTTCCATTGGCCCTACTTACAGTGCTTTAGGCTTCGACATTCTTGATTACGGAGGCGATTATTACTCTCCATACGATGGACCTTCCTATATCAACAGCTCTGCTTATTCCATCAACCTTACCCAGGGATTGGCTGCTGCCGACTACACCGGAACCATTTCCAACGATGCCATTGAGCCCAGTTTCAGTTCCTCATGGGAAGCTGGTACCGACATTGGTATGTTCGAAAACAGATTGGGTTTGGAATTCACTTACTACTCATCCATCGATGGTCCCAAGATATTTGCTTTACCCATTTCATCAGCTTCCGGATTTAACTATGCCCTCGTGAACGGTATCAAAGTTCAAAGAAAAGGGATTGAAATTCAGGCAACAGGTCGTCCGGTTTGGAATGCCGACGGTTTTAAATGGGAAATTACAGCCAACTACAGCACCTCGCAACAATACTTAAAAGAGATTTACCCTGGCGTTGATGTTTACAATATCTACCTGAAAGTTGGTGACAGAATGGACAAAATATATGGTTCCGACTTTTTAAGAACCAATGATGGTCAACTGATTAACGATGCAAGCGGTCGCCCCATTCGTTATCCCACCGCACGTTTTCTGGGTTATGCCAACTCAGACTGGGCTGGTGGTATCAGAAACACATTATCCTACAAAGCGTTTAGCTTCTCCTTCCAATTCGACGGAAGATTTGGTGGAACTATTCTCGATTATGTAGAGAAAAAAACCTATCAGGGCGGACGTCATATTGCCACTATTGAAGGCGAAATAGGCGAAGCCCGTTACCAGGATTATCTTGGTGTGAAATCGTATGTGGGCGATGGAGTTGTGGTTAGCAATGGTGCCTCTATCGAATTCGATACAGATGGAAACATCACCAACTACGGCGATTTGCAATTTGCTCCAAATACAACAGCTACCTTTGTTCAGGATTATATCAGCCGCTATTATGGAACCACCAACTCCACAACCATGAGCCGTACTTTTGTTAAGCTTCGCGAAGTGGTGGTTACCTATAATTTCCCCAAACGACTGCTAAAAAAGACCTTTATGGAACAAGCCAGCATCTCTTTAGTAGGTCGTAATCTTTTGTATTTTGCTGAGAAAAAAGATATTGATATAGAACAATATACCGGAAACAATGCTTATTCAGGGCTTCAAACCCCAACCATGAACAAATTCGGTTTTAATATCAATATCACTTTTTAATCATTTGAATAGTTAAATTTTAAAAATCAATAACAATGAAAAAGATATTAGGAATCATCATCTTATTCATGTTTCTCTTTATGGGATGTGAGAAATTTGAAGAATACGAAAAGAATCCCAATAAACCCGGCGAAGTTCCTCCTTCACTCATTCTCACCGGATTACTCGACGATATGAGCTACATGCCCTGGAGCGATGAACAACGCTGGAATCAGTTTTGGTGCAGCAACTATGCCTATTACGACGATCAGGAATACGACTGGACAACCACTAATTTTAATTTTACCGAGCTCAACAATGTGAAACAGATGATTAGCGAAGCCAGCAGACAAGGTTTGGCCGAAAACAACCCCTACTCTGCCCTGGGCAAGTTCTTCAAAGCCAGTTTCTATGTGGATATGACCATGCGTTTGGGCGATGTTCCCCTGACAGAAGCTTTGGCCGGACAAGGTAATTACACTCCTTCCTACTCCACACAAAAAGAAGTTTTTGAACAGTCGCTTACATGGTTGGAAGAAGCTAACGACGATTTGCAGGAACTCATCAACAATAACGACAACTCGTTAAGCGGCGATTTTATGCTCAACAACGATCTTTCGCAATGGCAAAAAGTGGTGAATTCCTATAAACTCCGCGTTCTCATTACTTTGAGCGAAAAAAGCGAGATTGATGCCAAATCAATTTTTGCCCAAACCATCGGAAACCCTTCTAAATATCCTTTAATGAGCTCTTTGGACGATAATTTGGTTTATACTTTCAACAGTGGAAACGAAAAATACCCATTGAACCCTGATAACTATGGTTTCACCGCTATCCGTAACAATATGTCGGCCACCTACCTCAACAAATTGGTTGAACTCCGCGACCCCAGAACATTCATTGTTGCTGAACCGGCCGCAGCACAACTGGCTGCCGGATTAACAGCATCTGATTTCGAAGCCTATGTGGGTGCAAGCTCGGGCGAGAGTTTGGATGATATGTCGTCGAACATGCTTTTGGGTTTGTATTCGGCAATCAACAAAGACAAATACTATGGAAGCTACACCGGCGAACCCACCATTCAGATTGGTTATATTGAGCAGTGTTTCAATATTGCCGAAGCCATTAACAGGGGCTGGATTGGCGGCGATGCCGAAGCACAATATGTTAATGGTATTCAGGCATCTATGACTTTCCACGGTGCTGATACCGATGCCATTTGGGCTGATTATTATGCTCAGGAATCAGTTCATTATAAAGGAAATAACAGCGATGGTCTGGAGCAAATTATCACTCAAAAATACTTAGGTTTCTTCCAGAATTCAGGTTGGGAAGCATATTATAACTACCGCAGAACCGGCATTCCTGAGTTTCTTACCGGACCCGGAACAGGAAACAGTGGTCGTATTGCTATCCGCTGGCAATATCCCAGCTCCGAAAGAACTACCAACACTGACAACTATCTGAAAGCACTGCAAAGCCAGTTTGGTTCGGAGTCGGACGACATCAACACCAAAATGTGGTTATTAAAATAGATTTACTACTCGAAATAGGTGGCTGATACCAGCTTCTAAACTATTTCGATGAGTTGATAAGGGAAAACTGCCAGCAAATCGCTGGCAGTTTTTTTATTTAATATTGAAAAAACGATGCTATATTCATCCTTTGGAAAATAAGAAAACCGATTTGGTTATAGTGGGGGCGGGCATTTTTGGAGCCTCCATTGCCTACTATTACAAGCGAAATTTCCCACAACAACAAGTCATCGTGATTGACCAAAACGAGATTTGCAGTGGGAATACGCTTCTTGCTGCTGCGTTGCTTTCGCGTTTTCGTTCCGACCCAACCACCATTCCCCTGGCTGCGGAAACCTTTAACGTGATAAAAGAGCTTGAAACAATTACCGGAGACCCTGTTCCTGTGACTGTTAATGGTGCATTGCATTTGGCCGGCAGCGATAAACAAGCCGCCCTGTTAGACAAAATGCTTCCGGTGGCATCGTACTTTGGCATCAGCTATGAGCAGGTTTCGGTTTCTGAAGCTGAAAAAATGGCGCCCTGGCTTCGAGCCAACAACACCCAAAAACGCATTTTAGTTCATGGCGAAGCTTTCACCGATCCATATCTGCTTTGCCAGTCATTTGCCAAAGCCGCTAAAATTCTGGGGGTAAAATTTCGGAAGAACGAGAAATTTGAGCAATTATTAGTGGCCGATGGCAGTGTCACCGGGATAAAAACTACAGCTGGAACGATTTTTGCTAACCGCGTGATTTTGGCAAGTGGCGTGTGGGCTCCACAAATTTACAGCCAACTCCAAATTGCTTTGCCCATGGCTCCTGTGCGAAGCCAATACTGGATTACGGGGCCCCAACCACAACTCTTTCCAGCCCAAATGCCCACAGTAATTATTCCGGAAGCCAATTTTTATGGTCGCCCGCAAAGTGGCGGATTGCTTTTTGGGCTCCGGGAATCGCCATCGATGGTAGCCGATGCCCGCCAACTGCCTTCTGACTTGTACGGCTATCCCTTCTCTCACGATTCCGGCTGGACAGATTTGGAAAATGGTTTTGAGAAACTACTGCCCTTTTTCCCCAACTTCGAAAATCTGAGCATAAAAAACTATGTGGCTGGATTTTCGGGCTATACCCCCGATAGCAGGCCCATTCTGGGTGCTGTGAATCAAATAGATGGATTATTATTGGCGACAGGTTGTGTGGGAGCAGGCATCACACTGTGTGGCGGCCTTGGACTTGGTATGGCTCAATTGGCTGCCGAAAAACCAAATCCCTTCGATTTCTCCACCTTCAATCCCCACCGTTTTGGCGACTTCGATCCTTTTCACCCCAATCATTTGAAACGATGCGGCGAAGCCCGAAGCGGGAAATCCACTGGCTGACACTGGCCAAAAAATAAACCCTAAGGTTGATGATTAGTAACAGAGTTTAAATAATCAATTAATAAGATGGCGATATTTTCTCCAATCAATAATTAGGACCTGATTTTATAAAAAATATTTAATTTTATCTGTTTTTAACTCATTCATCATGAATATTTTCCGACTGTTTTGTGCCCAAAATTTAAGTTCTTTGGATTTTTCCGGTTTAGTCTATTTTGCATTGGAACGGAACCAAATCATGCTTAGTCGGGGCAAGTTGTATTCAAAAACAGGGAGATATTTTCCCGGATGTTAACGTTTAAGCATCTAAAAAATTTGGCATTTCGAAGCACTTCCCTATCAAGTTACAAGTACTTTTATTACGGGGGAAACCATCGATAACCGACTGACTACCAGTTGTTTTTATACGATATTACCGCCTGATGTTCTTTGTATTCAGCCATTTTTCTATCAATTTGCAACTCCGTTTCTGCCTGCCGTGCGTTAGGATAGGCAAGCTCTTTGGCTGGTTTTGGTCGTGCGTTTGGCTTTTTTGAGCGACCAGCCAATGTGCTTGACTACGAAGCGTGGGCTATATCATAACTTCATATTTTTCAATTAAAAACTCATTTCTTTCTTTTAGTGATTCACTTCTCAATAAAAATTCCTCTTCTCCGTGTGTAAGTGAGCATATACCGAAGTCTTTAACGTAATTTTTAGCTAAAGCGTAAAAGTTTCCTGAATATGGTTTGCTTGTGTTTTTAATGTAATACCAAAACACATTTGATTCTAAAATTCTCTTCAAAATTTTCAATTCTCTTTCCGATTCACTGAATATTGCGTAACCAGCATAAAGTAAAAGGTCTTCTTGATTTGTATATACGAAATATGGTTGCCCAGCCATATACGGAAATAGTAATTTTTTCCCGGAATCATTAATAGCTTGTGTGCGACCAAATTCAAACCACTTGTATTTTACTGGTTTTCCTTTGTCTCTATTTAATAACTGGCTTTGGTTATATTTTAAATATTGATATGCGTTCGGATAATAATCTTGAAAATAATCCTCATCAAAAACAGTAAGCTTTCCTTTACCTGTTTCAAATAGGCTTAATTGATTATCAGAAGTCTGATATGGAAATATTATTTTTTCTTTTAATAATGGAATTTCTACTTCACTTTTCAGCCTGTTTGGTTTAATAATATCCCTGCAAATACCTTTTTCTATCTTATGCAGTTTGCCATTTTGATGATAATAATACTTGTCATCTTCATCAACTGGTTTGAATATAAATATGTCATTGCTTAAAGTAGCTAGTCCATTTTTTATAGTGTATTTATCACCCAAAGAGATGCCTTTGCTTTCAATTTTTTCTATATTTTCAAGTATATCGGTTTTATTAAGCAACCAACCTTTGTTTGAATCTAAAAGTTTGTACTTAATTCCATTTGATGGTTTAAGTGTATTATTCTTGATTTCTTTGGGACTACCTTTTACGTAATTTACAATATCTGATTTGCTTTTAGTTACCGATACAATGCAAGTATATGTTGATTTGTTGTCAAATATCTGTTGACTTCCAAAATCTATAATAGATACACTAAATCTATTTTCTTTAAAGTATTCACGTAAATTCCGAGCATTGACACTTCTTTTAAAGGTATTGACTGTTATAAACCCAAGATAACCGCCTTCTTTTAAGTTCTTTAATCCAATTTCAAAAAAAGGAATATACAAATCGGGATTGCCCGACTTTGTTACTTCCCAATTCAACATCAGTTTTTTGGATTCTTCGCTAATATGTTTTGCCCTTACATAAGGAGGATTACCTATAACCGCATCAAATCCCTTAAAATTTGACTTAATTTTTCCCCAGTTAAAATCTAATGCGTTACCAACAAATAAATTAAAATTGTACGTTACTCTATCTTCACCATTGGAAACAGCTAAAAGGCAGAGTAATATTTTTGCCCTTTCTATTGTATATATCGAAATATCAAGACCAAAAACATTATCTGAAAATATTTCGGCATATGTTTTTTGTGTTTTGTCTTTAAAGAGCTCTACTACTGTTTGCAAAAATGCACCTGTACCGCAAGCAATATCAGCAAAACATAGCCTATCAACGCTTTGCCCACTAAGTGTTGATAAGGCTTGGGAAACAATGAATTCTTTGATATATTTCGGGGTATAAACTGCACCATTAGTCACAACATCAAAAGAGGGAATTGTAATTTCAAACAACTCGGTTACATCTTCTAAATCGTACTTCCCATTTTTGTTTAAAATAATGGTTGCAAATTCCTTTACAATTGCAATATCATTGCCCTTGATGCAATCGATAATTATTTCATTATGTTGCACTTTGATATTGTTGAATTCTAAAAACGCTCCAACAATCAATTTATTCGTCAATGTAAGGTTATCCGAATAATTTTTCAAATATGTAATTACTTCTTTGTTCATAATTAATCCAAAATTTGAATTCGGTTAATATTTCGACCTCGATTTCTGAAAAAGTCCTTTTCAGCATCGGTTAGCTGGTATAGCTCATAAACCTTTTCATCAAGATTGTCCCAAAGATTCACTAATATGTTTCGATGAATATTCTTTTGGCGAGGGGAAGCTGATAAATATTGACTTTGTCGCTGTCTAATATCTACACCAATTGCCGCTATTGAATTTACTAATTCGGGAATGCTTTCAAAGCGTTCTTTTGGGAATGGTATTGGCTCAATAAATTGCTTATTGAACTTGAAATACCCGTTTTGTTGAGGATTGGCTATTGACCTTGCAAAAACTGAAAATAATGTAGAATTTATTATTGAAGCAATTGCATAGAGATTACTTTCACTTTTATTCGGAATATCAATGAAAAACATATTCGCATTATCACAATAGTTAAGCGGATTTTGAGTAATTGATGCAAATGTGTCATTGGCAGTCATTGGTATTAGAACTTTGGGTTCTATTCGTTGATGATTGTTTTCTCTTGTGAACAAATGCCATTTATTACCCTCATAAGTTTCAACATTTTCTTTAATTACAGCTTCGTGTTTTGTTAAGTATCGACCAGCAAGAGGAAAGCGATTACAAAAATCATCAAAAAGAATTTGAACTTTTTTTCGCTCAATAATGTCATATGGAAAAATCACATAAGTGCCTGTATTGTCATTACAGAAAGAATAATATTTCTCATTAACTAACAGAGGTCGGCAAGCATTAACTTCGATTATAAAATCCTTTTCAAGATGCGAATCACAAAGCATTGTACCATCATTATTGATTGATTTAACATGCAAATGATAAGCCTTGTCCCATAATACTTGAATACCAACCCTAACTTTTGCAAAAGCACCAAAATTTCCGAACTTATTTAGTAACGTTGTTTTTATGCTCAGCAAAATTGCATCGTCAAAATTCCAAGGATTAGAATCAAAAGCATTTGATGGAATTTGGGTAAAAATTGAGCTGTCCGTTTCAATTGTAGGCAATTGGCATAACCTTTCAGCTAATTCTTCGGCTTTTTCTGCGATTTTAATAAATGATATTGTTTCAGGATTTGTTTTTGATAAAATTAGAGATGAAATGTATGTTATCCTACCTTTAAACAGATTCGTATCTTCAAAATCCATTACTTGATAAAGTAACTGATTTGATGTAATAAACTCACGCAATTTTTTACCGTATTCCGTTTTGAAGAATCTTTTTTGAACAATAAAACCGAGTTTGCCTGTATCGTTTAAAAGTTCAATGCCTTTTTCGATAAATGCAACAGATAAATCAACTTTACCATTTTTTGTTGTATGAAAATTATCCTTAATATACTGGTGCATAAAAGGATATTCTTCATTGTAGTTTTTCACTTCAACATAAGGTGGGTTTCCGATTATGTAATCAAATCCATTTTTCCCATTGAAAACATCTGCAAATCCAGCTTCTGAATTCCAATCAAATGGATTGGTTTTTAATAGCTGTTCCTCGTTTTGGTTAATGTTTGGAAATCTTTCTGTAATATCGAATGAAACAAGTGTATTACCACATTTCACATTATTTCCAACATTGCTCAAAATTTGATTTCCAAATATGCCAAGTTCCTGATAGCTTTCACAAAACTCGATATTATCAATAACTTTTAAGGAAAGTGACATTCTCGCAACTTCTACCGCCTCTGGGTCGATATCTAAGGCAAAAACACAGTCAGATATTAACTTGCGTTTCCCTTCAATGGTCAGTGTTATAGAGCTATCATTTGCATAAAATAAATCAGAAAAAGAATCATCGGGGTTAATGGTGTAATACTCAACAATTATATTTTGCAAGTAATCAAATAATTCAACCAGAAATATACCGCTACCACAAGCAAAATCGAGTACTCTCGTTTGGAAAATACTGGAAAGTCCATTAGATAAAAGGGTGTTTTTTGAAAGAGTTCTTTTGAGTAAATCTTGAACTAAATATTGAGGCGTAGTTACTGCTCCATTTGTTTTAATATATTCAAGTTTCAATTTCTCTAATACTGCACCGTCATCAACTACAAGTTTTTTTGATAAAAATATTTCATAAATATCACTTAATAGTTTTGTAGGAATAACATCAAAACGATACGGCGAAGGATAATATAAAAGTTCAATTAATTCATTGAAAATGTTATTCGGAATTACTATTTCATGTATGGCATTTATTCGGTCGAAAAGTGGACCATCATAATGTTCATAAAAATCATTATATGAAGATAATTTGAAAGAATTCCAAAATCCGGTATTTCGAAAATCTTTTAAAAGTCCCTCTTTTTCAATCTTTCGTGCCTCACAGATTCTTATGAAAATAATTCTATTAATTACAACCTGTGTAATATATGCAAGAAGTTCTGAATTGCCATTGATTAAATTTCTATTTGAGACAAGAATGTTATTTGCAAGTGTTAATCTAAATCCTGACAATTGTTGAGCAAACAACAAATCCGGGGAAATTTTTTGAATTTCTCGTTCCCCTTTTAATGTATCTGAATAAAGTTGAGATAAATATCCCTTGAACACATTTGATTTTAATAAATGAGACTCTAATACCTCAAAATTGTCAATATAATCATCAATTTTCAGGTAAATGCGTCCAAAATTTGCAGGTTGTTCTTGTTTTGGCAAATAAGAACAATCATAAATAACAAACTCTTCAAAATTTGTAATGAATGCACAAGGAGCTACTATTGACCAGCCGTATGACTTAATCTGAAATGCAGCTTCGCCATCAGTTTCTAAGTTAATATATATACCTTTTGCATCAAGGAAAGTGATTTTTTCTTTTCCTCTCTTGAAAGTATAATCAGGTCTTGTTGAAGTAGAGCCGATTTCAATAAGCCGTGCTTTTTCTTCTGTCGATAATACTTTTTCTTGCAGTATTTGTGAAGTATCACGAACATCCCAATCAAAAATTGCAAGAAATTCATTAATCCAAGTACGCATTGTTTCTTCAGAGCTAAGGTCTAAACGTCCTTGTTTCTTAAATAACTGATACTTGTTTATCAATTCTTGCAATATTTCTTTTTTATCTGCCATTTATTTATTTTCCTTCAAATATTTTACTTTACCCTCAGCAACTTTGAGTACTTCCATTGCTAAGTCTTCATCAAGAATCTCGTATGCAATATTTTCGCTTAAATATTCAATTAATAATTCTTTTTCATTAATATCTAATATTTTAGCTATTTTTTCTACTTGTTCACGTTTAGCTTTTCTTTCACCTCGTTCTACTTTGCTTAATATCGCAGTATCCATATCTATTAAAGCAGCTAACTGTCGTAGAAGCAAACCCTTTTCTTCTCTTTTAGTCCTTACAATGTCACCAAATTTTTCCATTTGAATATCTATTCTTGACAATTTATGTCAAAACTATAAAATAATCAATTTCAATGAAAACTCTCAGTGAGATTTTTTTATCAACTTATCAACAGGCTTCTGCGTGTCGACGAAAAAACAACTCTTTTGCAAGTTTTGGTTGTGTGTCGGCTTGTGTGGTTTGTGAATGTACTGTTTTGCGGTTTAGCATTTTGGCTGCCGAAAAACCAAATCCCTTCGATTTCTCCACCTTCAATCCCCACCGTTTTGGCGACTTCGATCCTTTTCACCCCAATCATTTGAAACGATGCGGCGAAGCCCGAAGCGGGAAATC
>DYSN01000224.1 GCA_020718205.1 Draconibacterium orientale | reverse complement strand
GTCCGAAGGAAATGATGAAGAATTTGGCGGCATAATAGACCAGCTTGCTGAGGAGAATACTCAATAAAATGGCGGGAAAAACCTTCTTCATCACCGCTTTAAGCCAATAGAACAACAGCACGTTTATTAAAAGCTCCCCACTTATCAGAATCATTTTTAGTAAAACAGGATGGCTCGAAATGGCAAACGAAAAGAGCGGTAAAGTGAGCGCAATGATAATGGCGTTGGTTTTGTTGGTATGCACCAGAGCCAGAATAAGCATCAACCGCATGGGCTCAATGAGATAGATGGGAAGACTGGTTAAATGGGCAATGGTGGGCACTAAGTAAATGAAAGCCACGGCCGGAATATCCATCATAAGACTTTGCCAGACTATGGGTTTACTGAGAGATTGAGTGATTGTTTTCATCGATCAATATTTTTAATGTAAAAGTAAAAAGGAACTCGCAGGCTAATTTTTTTCCCTTTGGGTGTTTTTAATGCCAAAGCTCGTTTCACTTCCGTTGAATAATTATTTTTTCTGTTTTTACCGATTTTCCTGCCACAAAGCGCAATGTATAGGGCCCGGAGACTTGATTTCTCACATCAATGGCTTTTTTGTCGGCAGCGTTCATTTCTCCTTCTACAATCAGCTTTCCGTCCATTGAAATCAATTGGTAGTTTACCGCTTGGTTGTTTTGGTTTTGAATCTGAATATAATCGGAAGCGGGATTGGGGAAAACAAAAACCTGCAATTTAGTTGCTAAGGTATTGATTCCCACCGATGTTTCGTGGGCTTTAACGAGTTCTATGCCGTTGCCGGTCCCCAGATTTCGGGTGTAGGCTTTGTTTATGGAGTCGTTCCAGTGCTCGTGAACGCCCAGTGAGGCAATAATAATTCCATCCTGGTCGGGATCGTAGACAATTCCCTCGGGCCACCATGAAGAATCAGCCGCCTGATGCAAATAATCATCCACGCCATCCCAGCAGGGGCGGCATTCGGCAATGGTTGGGCCATGATACTCGCAACGCAAAAAATCGTGTCCCACCGACGAGATAGCCACCGGATCGAGCGAAAGAAAAATGGACGAACACCAATCGCCATTAAACGGATAACTGCTCCATTTAAATGGAACACCCAAAGCATCTTCACCGGGATATAAGCCATCAATAACCGATAGCAAACTCTTGCCACTCAGCAAATTGTGCATCATGATATCCGTTGGAACGCGATAAAGACCATAACCCAACCGAATCGGGTCATCGGGATTTCCCATGAGTCCATCGTGCAAATGTACAGCCCAGGTGCGGGTGAAGGAGCCAAAATGGTTTTTCTCGGCTAAGGTGATTCCCCCGGTATTGTGAGCTTTGAGCGTTGGAATATTGATGAGATAGTCCATATCTTCGAAAATAGTGAAAAGCTTGTCAGTAATGGCATCCGCCATCACGGTGCCCTCGTCGGCAAAGAAGACTTTGTCTTCGGCAGTTACAGCCACCGGAGTACGACCATAGGCCGATACATCCAATTCCGGATGTATTAAATTATTGCCTAAGTATTTAACATCGGGAAACTCATCGTGCCACAGATTGTAGAACTCCTCGTAGATATTACGGGCAGGATCGCCCACATAGATTTTCAGCTCGGGAACTCCCGCCTTTTGAACCAACTGCCTCAGCATGGCCAAAACCAGATAAGGATTGGTTTCGGAAGTAAACCAGTTGATATCGGTATCGTCGTTCCTTCTTAAATCATCATAATATCTTAATCCCACCTCGCCATGCATCGAAGTAGCGTTTATTTTAATAAAAACAATTTGGTCGTTGGCATAGCCCACATTGCCATGCCCGGCGTTGATATTATAATATCTGAAAATCTGATCCCAGGCTTCTTCTTCTGTGGTTTCTCCGGTGAGCAAAAGCAGCGATTTTATCAACATGCTGTCAATCACCTCGTAATTATTGTTTTTGGCCATAAACCAGGCATTGTCTTCCTCGTCTATATAGCCACTGAAATTGCTTGTATTGTCACAGCTCTCGTTGGTCGCCTCGGGATTCCGGTTCCACACCACCCGACCCGGATAAATGCCTTTGGCAACCCCAATGGGATTGTTCGGGGGAAATTCGCCAATTACCCCATCGGCAGTTTTAGCCGATGCTTTTTCCGACCACGAGTATTGGGTCATAAGGTAAAAGGAGCCCATCATCATAAGAAAGACAAAAGCGAGAAAATATTTCGACTCCGCCAGCTTCCTGCGAAATTGCACCATAGAAATGGCCGATCCGCCAATGCCCGTTATCCAAAGCACAAAGGCCGACATATATGGCGCTGTGGCCTGCATGCAGGGATAGGCTGCGCGGCTGGGTTTGGGAATTACACGGATTAAAAACCAAAGTGTGGAAAGGATTCCCAAAACAAAAAATAATACTTTGGAGTGTATTTTAGCCTTTGTAATTCGTTGAATCAGTTGGTGATACAACCTGGGAAGGCGGGGGATAGAATCCGGGTTTTTCATATCGTGAGGCGTTTTACTCTCAAGCCGTGGGTCAAAAATAGG
>DYSN01000100.1 GCA_020718205.1 Draconibacterium orientale | reverse complement strand
AACACCCCAATACCCGCAATATTGCGTCCCGATAGGTATCGGGATCCACTATAACTAAAGTTTTTTTAGCTCTATTTGGCTTTTGGAAGCATATTTCTATGGCGGGTGAAAAAATATTTATAAAATCAGCGGACATAGTTATTCAATTGGATTTTGGGGTGATTAGAAGGCTAAATTAGTAAAATTATGATGATTTTTTACAGCACCATTTTAGAACTGGGCAAAATATTACCATAAAAAAACCCCGTAAGATGTAGCATCCAACGGGGGTTTTGAATTTCGTTGTTGTGTTTTATTGTTTGCTCTTCTGTGTGTTGAAGCTGTAGCCCAGCTCATCGAGCACGTCGTCGCTAATGTCGAGTTTTGGATCGGCGAACATAATGCTGGCGCCGCTGGCCTTGTCGAAAATAAAGCTGTAGTTTTTGGTGGTGGCCAACTCTTCGAGCGCATTATAAAGCTTGTCCTGAATGGGTTTTATAAGCTCCTGACGCTTTTTGAACAACTCGCCCTCCTGTCCAAACTTGTCTTGCTGAAACTGCTTCACTTCTTTTTCTTTATTGATAATTTCTTCTTCTCTTTTCTTCTTCATATCGGCGGGAAGCAAAACCACATCGGCCTGATATTTCTTGTAGAGATTGTCAATTTCGAGAAATTTAGCCTCAATCATGATTTGCCATTTTTCCGAAAGCTCGTCCATTTGAATTTGAGCATCCTGATATTCAGGTATGTTTTTAAGAATATATTCTGAATCGATATAGGCAAACTTTTGCGCGCTTAACGATGTGGTAAGAAATAAAGCCAAGGCAAACAGAACTGCTTTGGCTAAAAAATTATTCCATGTTTTCATTTTTTCGGGATTTAAATTAATCATTGCTTTTGCTTACCAAAATTATACCAAATTTTTAATCGATGGATTGATTGATGGAGAAGTGAAACTGTCCGCCGTTGGCATTGGGCAAGCCGGGCACGGCGTCGAAACCATAACCCCAATCCAGGCCAAGTAATCCAAACATGGGCAGAAATACCCTCACGCCAAAGCCCGCAGATTTATAAACCTGAAATGGTTTGAAGTCGGCAAATGTGAGCCAACTGTTTCCACCTTCGAGAAAACCCATAAAATAAATGGTAGCGCTGGGATTGAGTGAAACCGGATAACGAAGCTCCAAAGTGAATTTATCGTAGATGGTGCCTCCCAGGTTCGAATCCTTATAATAAAGCGGTGTAATGGTCTCGTTGCCATAGCCACGCAAGCTGATGAGCTCGCGACCATCCATATTGTTATAGCCCGAAAGACCGTCGCCACCAAGATAAAAACGCTCGAAGGGAGTAACGCCTATGTCGGAGTTATAATAGCCTAAGAATCCGAATCTAACCCGAGTGCTGAGCACCAAATCACCCACCACCGATGAATACCATGCGGCACGAATTTTCCATTTATGGTACTCCACATATTTGAATTTGTCATTTTCACTCAAAGTGCTGTAATCTTTACCAGAGAATGAGCTATATGGGGGGGTGAGTTCGAGACCCAGACTCATATCCGATCCATTTCGGGGATAAATAGGAGCATCCAAAGAGTTGCGACTGATGGCAATATTATAGGCAAAATTGTGGAAGGTTCCGTTTCCGTCGCCCACACTAAAAATGCTGGCATAGTTTTTCAATTTATAGCGCTGAAGTTTGATTCCCTGATAGAGTTGGAAAAAGTCGTCGGGCCAGGTGAGCCGCTTACCCAAACCGAGGGTAAAACCATCGTTAACGAAGGTAGCTCGGTCGGGGTCAGATTTTTCCAGACCATTGGAATACAGCGAGTGGTAATAGCTCACACTGAAAGCATTGGGTTTTTTACCCCCAAGCCAGGGCTCGGTAAATGAGATGCTATAACTCATATAACCCGATCCATAGGTTTGGAAACGGAGACCCAGTTTTTGGCCATCGCCCGAAGGAATGGGTCGCCAGGCGTCTTTTTTAAAGAAATTGCGGAGAGAGAAATTATTGAAGCTTAAACCCAGCGTACCAATAATTCTACCATAACCCCAGCCTCCCGATAATTCAATCTGGTCGCTTGAAGTTTCTTCTACAGTATAGCCAATGTCAACAGTTCCGTCGAGTGGGTTTGGTTTTACATCAACCCCCAGTTTTTCCTGATCGAAATATTGAAGCTGAGCCAATTCGCGTTGTGTACGCATGATGGCGCTCCGGTTAAAGAGCTGCCCGGGACGGGTTCTGAGTTCCCGAACAATCACGTGGTCGTTGGTTCGGGTGTTTCCGGTTACGTAAACATTTTTCAAGGTAGCCTGTTCGCCTTCTCTTATCCTGATTTCCAAATCGATACTATCGTTTTGAACATTAACTTCTACGGGATCGACCGAGAAAAACAAATAACCATTATCGAGATACAGTGAGCTCACGTCTATTCCGTTCTGATTGAACTGAAGGTTGGTTTCGAGAAGCTCTTTATTGTAAACATCACCTTTTTTAATCTGTAGAACACCCGCAAGTTCCGGATTGGAATAAACGGTATTTCCAACCCAGCTAACGTTTCGGAAAAAGTATTTATCGCCCTCATCCACATTGATGTCGATGGCAATGCGGTTATCGGCGGAGCGGTACACAGAATCGGTAATAATTTTGGCATCGCGGTAGCCCAATTTATTGTATTTGGCAATGAGGTTGGCTTTGTCGTCTTCGTAGTTTTTCTCTATGTATTTCGACGATTTAAAAATCCGCAGTTTTACGTGATCCTGATAATACCGGATGATGTCTGTTTGTATTTTAGGTATTTGAAGAGTTGCCACGTCTTTTACAATATTCCACGCCAATTTCTCCATGTCGTAGAGCGGTTTTACCACACCCACTTCCTTGGTTTCTTTCATGGCGTTTTTAAGCTTGTCGTCGATGATTTCGGTGTTGCCGTAAATATTGATATTGGAGATACGTACTTTGTTGAATTTCTTGATGTTAATATCTATAATAACGCTATTGGGTTTGTTCGGATCGGCTTTTTTAACGATATCAATCTGAGCATTTAAGAATCCTTTTTCGTCGTAATACTTTTGAATTTTTTGCTTGGTTCTGATAAGCAGGTTCTCGGTAACCACGTCGCCGCTAACGAGTTTAATTTTTTCGCGGATATTGTCAACATCGGCTTTTTTAACCCCGTTGATGGAGAAGCCGGTTAAACGGGCACGTTCCTGAAGATGCATGACCAGAAAAACCCTGTCGTTTTCAATGCGGTCGATGGTGATGGCAATGTTTTCGAAAAGGCCTTGTTTCCACAGTTTTTTAATGGAAGTGGAGATTTCGTCGCCTGGAATGGATATGGTATTTCCAACCTGCAGGCCCGAAATCATGACGAGGGCTTTTTCGTCGAGAAACTCTATACCCTGCACGGTTACTCCCCCAATTTCGTATTTTTTGGGGCGTGCATAATCGAGGTCATCCCATTTTTGGCCCAAATTAATTTGCGCCATCGAAAGGGTTGCCTGAGCAAGTAGCATCGTTGCGAAGATCACTATTGATTTTAGCGGGTATTTGCGAATAATATTTAAAACTCTTTGCATAAGATTAGTTGCTTATCTGTTCACTTGTTTTTCCGAATCTTCTTTCCCTTTTCTGATAATCGACAATGGCCCGGAAGAAGTCTTCTTTGCCAAAATCGGGCCACAATTTGTGGCAAAAGAACAACTCGGAGTAGGCTATCTGCCAGAGGAGAAAATTGCTGATGCGCTGTTCGCCGCTGGTTCGAATGAGTAGTTCAGGATCGGGTATATGATGTGTTGATAGGTGTTGCGATATGGTTTGTTCGGTTATTTGGCTGGGGTTTAAAGTTCCCTGAGCCACCTGTTGAGCCAGTTCGCGGGTCATTTTTGTTATTTCCCAACGGGAGCTGTAGCTGAGCGCCAAAACCAAATTTGTGCGGGTATTTTGAGCTGTATTTGCAATGGCTTTTTGAAGTTCCCTGCGGGTGTCGGGCTGCAAACTTTCGATGTCGCCAATGGCTAAAAGTTTAATATTGTTTTTGTTGAGTGTTGCAGTTTCCTTGTTCAGACTTTTTACAAGCAACGACATCAGCGCGTCGACTTCGGCTTTGGGTCTGTTCCAGTTTTCGGTGCTGAAGGCATAAAGGGTGATGAACTCCACCCCCAGCTCGGCGGCCGCTTCCACGGTGTCTCTCACGGCAGTAACTCCATTTTCGTGACCGAATATCCTGATTTTTCCACGTTGTTTGGCCCAGCGTCCGTTTCCATCCATAATGATGGCCACGTGTCGGGGAAGTTTTTCGGTGTTTATCTGGTCTCTAAAATTCATGGCGCGAAGTTAACATAATCAATAATATGAATCTCTTCCAAAATCCCGGCAACCATCATCTTTTAAAAGGTTGATTTTGAAGGTTAAATTGATTCCGTAAAAGGCATACCAGTCTTTGTTATACTGGTTGCCTCGCTTTTCGCCACTTTTATGCGAAAAGGTTGGGTCGGAGTAATACACATCGTCGGTTATGGGGAAAGAAATTATTTCTGAAGGATTTTCGGGGTTTGGGGCATAGTAAATGCCATCTTCGGGATTGAAGCCATACAGGTCGAGATAGTAAGTGGAGCCAATATCGTCGATATAATCGGTAAAGGTTTTTCGCATTCCCCATTCCATTCCCAGACCAAAGCGCTTGCCCATGGCGATTTTGAGTCCAATACCAAAGGGAACTGTAAAAGCCATATTGCCATAGGGCTCGTTTCGGTCGGAAAATCCCTGTCCTTCGGTTCCCAAATTGCGCAAATTAACTCCCTGGCCAATGGGAGTGGGATTGTAGAGAAACATTCCGCCGCCGGCAAATAAATAAGGGGTCCATTTATTTCGCTTGCTTCCAACAAAAAAGGGGAAGAAATTCACTTCGGCCACAAAACTAATTTCAGTAATACTGGTTTCGAAATTGAGTCCACGATTGCTCACCAAATAATAGATGGCATTGGGATCGTTGATATTGATATCGCCGCCCAGATATGCCTGAACCGCATTAATTTTATTGAAATCGGCATCGTCGGCTTTCACTTTTCCTTGTACCGCCTGAAGGCGAAAGCTCCACCTGGTTTTGTAGTTATAGCGAAAAAATCCCCCGAAAGCGGGCTGAGAGCCATAGAAATGCAAATTGGGATTGATATCGCCCAAATAATACATTCCACCACCCATGAGACCCACATCCATGGTTTGAGATTTTGCAGGCGACGCCACCATGCTGAGTAAAATTACCCAGGCAACAATCAAAGAAACACCGCTTATTTCAGTTAGTTTTTTCAATATTCTGCATTAGTTTCGTTTGTCAATTCCCCATAGGAGCTTGGCTCTAATGGTGGCAAAAAAGTTCTCGTCGGACAGACGAACCAGTTTTATGGTAAAGGTTTCTTTTTCTATCGTTAAATCAATGCCCGATTTCAGCTCTATGGTTCGGCTGTCGAGGCTGAGCAGAAAACCGCCGTCTCTCTCTTCCACCTGAAGTTGTACCACAGAATTGTCGGGGATAACGACCGGGCGAACCGATAAATTGTGAGGGGCAATGGGAGTAATAATGAAGTTTTGGGAGTCGGGATGAAGTATGGGGCCGCCTGTGCTCAGGCTGTAGGCGGTGCTTCCGGTGGGTGTGGCAACAATGAGCCCATCGCTCCAGTATGAGTTGAGGTATTGGCCATTCACATGAACATTAACCGTAATCATGCTGTTGGGCAGTTTTTTATAGATGCTGATTTCGTTCAGGGCAAAATTCATGTTTTCGAATTCGAGATGCGGTGAACTCAGTTTCAAAAGCGATCTGCTTTCGAGCGAGTAATTTTTTTGTACCAGACTGTCGATGGCTTTGTGGATATGTTCCTTATTGATGCTGGCTAAAAACCCCAGACGACCCAGATTGATGCCAATGACAGGAATTCCGCTGTCGCGAACTAAAGTAACCGTGCTCAGCATGTTACCATCGCCACCCAAAGAGATTAAAAAATCGAGATACTGATGGATATCGTTATAGCCCGAAAAGATTTTATAGTCATAAAGCTCCACTGAGTTCTCCACCAACCCAAATATTTCGTTATGAACAAACACTTCGGCACCCACCAGCTTCAATTTGTCGAAGAGGGTTTGGATAAAGGGAAAAGTATCGCTTTTCAGGTTTTTGCCGTAGATGCCTATTTTAATCATCTCTAAATCAGTATTGTTTATATGCCGTTTTTTCGATAGCAGGGCAAAAATAAACATTAAAGAGCCCCCTTGCTTAAATTAACAATATTTAATAGCTTAAAAAGTCTTAAAGCATTGTGTTTTCAGTGGTTTCGGAATGATAGTGCCTTAAAAATAAGCAAAGATTTCGGGGTACGATTGTATGAAAAGTCCAGAGATTTTGGGGGGTTTTTCGACAAAAACCGGCTCACACTATTGAAACATCACCACCAACGGTTTAAAGTGTAGCGTATGGGCATAGGGAATAGAAAGAAAAACAAGGAAATTACATGACCAATGATGCCAGATAAAATATAATCATGGCTATCAGCGCGCTTACGGGTATGGTTAAAATCCATGCCCAGAGCAGTTTAACGGTTACTCCCCAGCGAACAGCACTCAAGCGTTTGGTTGATCCAACACCCATAATAGACCCTGTGATGGTATGGGTAGTACTTACGGGGATTTTCAGAAATTCTGTTACAAACAGTGTAATGGCTCCGGCGGTTTCGGCAGCTACACCTTCGAAAGGGGTAACTTTGGTGATTTTAGTTCCCATGGTTTTAACAATTTTCCAACCACCGCTCATGGTTCCCAGTCCAATGGCCATATAACAGCTGATGGGAACCCAGTTGGGGATTTCGAAATTTGCAAATTCTACTGTGGAACTGCTCGATTGATTGTGGTATAGCCAAAGAGTTACCCAAATAATTCCCATAACCTTCTGCGCATCGTTACCGCCGTGTCCAATGCTAAAAGCGGCACTCGATACCAACTGGAGCCGCTTGAACCATTTGGTCGATTTTTGGGTATTCATACTGCTTAAAAACAGTGAGAAAGCGGCCATGATTAAAACCACTGATGCCAAAAGAATCCATTTGAAATTTTTGGTGTGGGTTATAACTGCCAACAAATAGTTGCCCTGATGACCATCTAAATTGGTCTCGAGTTTGGTAATAAGCAGAATTAGAATCAGAATGATTAAAGCAACCGAAATTATCTTTGGAATCGGGTTTTTAGTGGCTGAATGCAGGAACCACATGGCTATGATATAGGCTATTATAAGTCCAATAATGGGGGCAAGAATAATAAAACTGGCGGTTTTAAGAATGATAATGGAATTGATGGCACTAAAACCTGATGCAGCAACAGCAGCCCCTGCAAATCCACCAATAAGAGTATGCGACGAAGACGAAGGAATACCATAATACCATGTGAGCAGGTTCCAGGCGATGGCTGCAATAATTCCAGAGATAATAACCTGATAGGTAATGAATTGTTCAACAACGGTTTTGGCCACCGTATTGGCTACTCCATGTTCCTTGAAGATGAAATAGGCCACAAAATTGAAAAATGCGGCCCAAATAACAGCTTGAAGCGGAGTTAAAACCTTGGTTGAAACAATAGTTGCTATGGAGTTGGCAGCATCGTGAAAGCCATTAATAAAATCGAAGATTAAAGCCAACACGATGATAATGATAACGATAGTCATAGGGGACAGAGTTATGCGTATTTAACTATGATGCTGGTAATTACATCGGCCACATCTTCGCATTTATCTGAAACAAATTCGATGCTTTGAAGAATATCTTTTTTCTTGATGATGGTGGCTGCATCTTTTTCGTTTTCAATCAAATCCATTAAAGCTGCATCGAACACATCATCGGCGCGGTTCTCCGCTCCGTTTATTTTAATTATCGACTCGTTTATTTTTTGTATTTGTTTTAAATCTCTCAAACCATAAATGGCGTTTCGCATGTCGTTAATGGCTTCGCGATTGATTTCGGCAATTTGAAATATGTCGTGATCCATCTTCCCCATTTTGTAAATCACTATTTTCTTGGCGGTTACATCGAGATAATCCGAAACATCGTCGAGGGTTGAAACCAAGGCATGAACGTCTTCTCTATCGAAAGGAGTTATGAAATTCCTGCTTAACTCGATAAAAACCCGGTGAGTCAGCTGGTCGTTTTTATGTTCAAAATCCTTAATATCTTTTACAATATCTGCACGCTTCTGCAAATCGGTCTCTGAAATGGCCTTAATGAATAACTCATTCATTTTGACGATATTCTCTGTCATTTCTTCGAAAATATTGTAGAAAACTTTGTTTCTTGACGAAAAGGAATGAAAAAAACTTGAAATTGACATTTTTTAATTGTTTGAATGGATTTATTAGCAACCAAAATCATTAATCATAGAAAGTTGCAAATTTATCTCCTATTTTTAGTTGTCAGATTAACTAATTGTTAAGTTATTAATCTTCTGTAAAAATTAGGAGAATGGAGGTGTTTTGTCTCAATTAGAAAATGATGTTTGCAACCTAAATGAGTTTTTCTATTCCCTATTATTGATGCTGCTTCGAGCTGTAATAAATCGAAAACCACAATTTCGTTTTCCCCTTTTTGTAGAAAGGTTGCCGGACAATAAAGGCTGTGCTGCGGATCAATTTCCCAATATCTGCCCAGATTGTGCCCGTTAACCCAAACCATACCCTTTTTATATCCTGACAAATCGAGGTAAGTATCGGCCAATTCATTCATTGTGAAACTCCCTTTGAAGAACATCACCTGTTTTTGTTGAGCCGTGGAAGGAGTCAGATTTTTAATATCCGCTGAATTTCTGGGCAAAGGAAACACTTCCCGGTTCATCAGGGTCATGCCATTCAGCGAAACTCTTTCGGTTATTCCTTTCCGGTCGATGAGTTCCTGTGCAAAATTGATTCTTCCCATGCCCTCCACCAAAATCTCCGGTTCAGGAAATTCAGATTCGGTGGCCGGCAGTTTGATACTGTTCTCACCTTTTCTGCGGTCGATGGTTCCCACAAAAACGCCATCAGGAAAAACGGTGGCAAAATCGTGTAATTGGGTGATTTTCAAATTCCCCGATTTATGTCCGATGAGTTTGGTTTTGTAAAGTGCAAAACCGTAATTGAGTCCGAAATATTCAAAAGGCTTTGGCTGAACCATAGCAATGGCAGCGGGCAATTGATTCCACACAGAAGTGAAAGACTCCATTTTTATTTCGGGAATGCTCACCACCGGAATGGCCGCCGGCAAAGGGATTTCGGAGCCGGCATATTTGGAAAGCAGTTTGCGGATGGCAAAATATTTTGGGGTTGGACGGCCTTGTTCGTCTATGGGAGCGTCGTATTCGTAGCTGGTAATGTCGGGTTCATAGCCCAGTCCCCCGGAATTGGCACCCGCTGCGAAAGCAAAGTTGGTTCCTCCGTGAAGGACATAAAAGTTGAATGACAGTTTGTTGTATAACAGAAACGAGATCCCCTAAATAGAACAATCCTTCGTCGGTTCCCGCATAAAGAATATCCTCATAGCTTAACAACGAATGCACAAATTTGTCGATGTTGAGATATTCCCATTCTTCGCCTAATTGAGAGGTGCGGAGCAAACCATTGCCAAGGATGGCGGCATATTAGTAATTGTCGAAAATATAAATTGTGCCGGGGTCGATTCCTGAGAGATATGATCCGGAAACTCCATTGTCGGTGGAAAGATAAATTCCAAAATCGGTGCCATAAATAAGCGAATCGGAGCCGATGTAGTAAACTGACCGAATAGTCCCGCCAAAATCCATAGTTTGAATCCATGGTGATTGATTGTCGGAATAAAAAGCTCCAAAAGGTGTGGCAGCAAAAAATCTACCATCGTCATTGGCATCCACATCTAAGTAAACACTTGGCGGGTTTTAAATGTAAACAGACCAACTATCGCCTTTGTCCAACGATGCATATAGACCTCCCGGGCCTGTTGAGCCTGCTGTGCATCCAAAAATAAGTTCGTTTAATTCTGAAAGTTTATAAAAAGTAAGGTTTGCAATTTGTTTATTAACCCATTGATTATAGGGCTTATCGGAAATAAAAATATCGTTGTTCGCCGTGCCGGCAAGAATTCTGTTATCAATTTTCATGAGAGAATATATATCCTCGCCGTTCAAAGCAAAGGGACTCCAATGGGCACCTTTATCAATAGAGATATAAACTCCGCTATCGGCCACATCGGCCATCAAAGTGTCAGAACCAACAACAACAATACTTCTA
The DNA here is from genome assembly GCA_020718205.1 of Draconibacterium orientale. Lineage (GTDB taxonomy): Bacteria > Bacteroidota > Bacteroidia > Bacteroidales > UBA12170 > UBA12170. The sequence continues at coordinate 3,371 of DYSN01000100.1, read as the reverse complement.
ACTATTTTATTATCAATACCTTGTGCTGGCAGCCGGAATTATGCCTGAGCAGCCATAGTGACCATAATAAGCACTATGGAATAAATAATTCTTTTCATATTTCATACATTTTAATTGACACAAAAAGATTCAGTTACAAAATTTGATGTAAACAGTGAGATTTGCAGCAATTTCGAAATTAACCCTTCAAATGTCACACAAAAGAAAACAAGAAAAGTGATGGAATAAAAGATTTTCACGAGGCAATGGAATCTAAAAATGTGTTGTTTTTATCTAACGGTAAACGGTTTAAATAGCACAAAATGATAAAAATAATCGATGAGAAAGAGTTAGGTTAAACAAGAAACTCGAAATGTTATGAAAATATCCGCTGAATGGTTTTTGCGATGATGGACAAATCGGTTTTAAAATTTTGCTCGCTGATATATTTCAGGTTTAAGGCGAGCTTGGCGGGCATTATTTCTTCGATATAGGTTTTTTCGGGGTTGGCGGATTGGCTCAGCAAATCACTTTCGTTAAAGTATAAAATGCTGGCATAATCGGTGAGACCGGGCCTTACGCTGAGCACTTGTTTCTGAGTTTCGTTGTACATGTCTGTGTATCTTTTCACCTCCGGACGCGGGCCCACTAAGCACATATCGCCTTTTAGAATATTGATGAGTTGAGGCAACTCGTCGACCTTGTATTTTCTGATGAAATAGCCACTGCGGGTAATGCGCGGATCGCGACCACCTATGGTGAGCAAGCCTTTGGCATCGCTGCCAGGCCGCATGCTTCGGAACTTGTAGAGCTTAAAAATTCTGAAGTCCTTCCCCATTCTTTCCTGCCTGAAAAACATTCCACCCGGACTTTCTAAAAGCACCCAAAGGCCAATAATAACAAAGGCAGGCGAGAGAATAATCAGTGCCAGGAGCGAAAAAAATAAATCAAAAATCCGCTTTATCATTCTTGTCCGTCGTTTTCAATGAGTTTATAAACCTTGTCGCCCCGCCGAACAATTTCCTTGGTAGAAAACGACACGGCCTGACCTTTAAGGGCTTGTTCAACCTTTTGCAAATCGACCCGGAGTTCGGTTATCACATCCTCATAAACTCCGGTGGTGGGGCCAATGATATTGATTTGGTCGCCCACATTCAGGTCGTAGGTTTGCATTTGAAGCTCGGCCACGCCCAATTTGGTAAAATAGTTGGTTATGCTCCCCAAAAAAAGCTTCTTGGTGGTGGCCTGATTGCCATAGCGCTCGGTCCATTCACCCATTTTGCGGCCCAGATAATATCCATCCCAAAACCCGCGGTTGTACACTGAGTTGAGTTCCAAATCCCACTGTTCAATTTTTTCCGGGGTGTAGGTTCCTGCAAGCCAGGCAACGGCAGCTTCGCGGTAAACCCGCGTCACTTTTTTAACATATTCGGCGGAGCGACCACGGCCTTCTATCTTTAAAACCCTAACCCCCGAATTGAGAATTCTATCGAGGAAACCTACTGTTTTCAGGTCCTTGGGCGACATTATATACTCGTTGTCCACTTCGAGCTCTATGCCTCCATCTTTGTCTTTCACTGCATAAGGCCGGCGGCAGGTTTGCAGACAGGCGCCGCGGTTTGCGGAGCTGTTCAGATTGTCGAGACTCAGATAGCATTTTCCCGAAACGGCCATGCAAAGAGCTCCGTGAGCAAATATTTCTATCTGAACCAGTTCGCCCGATGGCCCTTTAATCTGCTCGCGTTCAATGGTATCGGTAATGGCTTTCACCTGATCGAGATTCAACTCACGCGCTGTGACCATAACATCGGCAAACATGCTGTAGAATTTTACGGCTTCAATATTGGTGATATTGGTTTGGGTTGACATGTGAATCTCCATTTTTTTGGAGAAGGCGTAATGAATCACACTTTGGTCTGAAGCAATGATGGCGGTGATGCCGTTTTCCTTGGCGGCATCAATCACTTGTCGCATCTCGTCGAGCTCGGTATCGTAAACTACGGTGTTGAGGGTGATATAGGTGCGGATATGATGTTCTTTGCAAATTTGGGCAATGGTGACCAAATCGTTGAGATCGAAATTTTTCGACGATTTGCTTCGCATATTGAGCTTGCCAATGCCGAAATAAACCGAATTGGCACCTCCCTGAATGGCTGCCATTAGCGATTCGAAAGAACCAACCGGCGACATAATCTCCACATTTTGAGATGTTTTGAGCATGAAAAAGAGTTATAGAATTTCAGGGGGCAAAAATACTCTTTTTTGGGGAAGTTGTTTGGCAGAATAAAATGACCCCCGATGCTTATATTTTTTGCAACCGAATTTTCTTTTTCCGGTGCAGGGCAGCAAAGACCAATGTCACCAAAAAAGCCAGGGCCATGAGCAGCATTTCGAGCCAGTATTTGCCGGGTTCAATCCAAATTTCGTTGAATAGATTCCAGCGACCGAGCACTTCGACAAAGTTCCAGAAAATGATAACCGTGGGAATGCTGTAGCGGATGGCGTAGCCCATTTGTGAAATATGGAGCAGATTTTTGAATAGGAACATGGACCAAAACAAGCTTCCAAAGGCCACCAGATAGGTAACCCAATGACGGTCGCCCAGGAAACGGTCGTCATAGGAAAACAGAAGCACAAGATAAAAAGTCCAAAGGAGTGCAATGAGTTCGAGAAAAGTGGTGATGGCCTTGTTTCGTTGAGTGGGCACAAATTGCTGCTGGTTTTTAATGTTCAGTCGTTTTTGAAACCAGTTGAAGAAAACGCAACCTGTTGGGGAGCCCAGGAAATAGTAAATCATTAAAATAGCCCAAAAACCCACCGACGAAGGCATGATGAGATACTCTGGTTTGGTAATAATTTCGCTGTTTTCCATCAGCGGTTGAACGCCGTGCCTGTTGGCGAAATATACAAATGCAAACTCCACCCAGCCTGTCCAAATGAACAATCCGGCAAAAAGTCCGAGAAAAGTGGCTTTGGTATCGCTCGAAACCATAACTCCCCAAACGAGAAGAAAAAGCCCCGCAAATCCCATGACGCCTGCTGCTATAAAAACATATTCGTGCCCAAAGGCCTTTTCCATAATTATCATGGCCGCATGGCCAAGTGGCATGGTAAAAAGTACCACAATAAATGCAAGGATACCAATCCATGGTTTTCTATATTCTATCTTCATTTTTTAAAAATTTAATGTAAATAATTAAATATCAGATTTATAACAGGGTATGAAAAAAATTATTTGGTGTTGAATCCACATCCAATCGCTCATAGCCATATTACCTTGTAAATATCCTAAGCAACCTTGGGGCACACAATCGCAAGAAAATGGTATATTTTTATGCATAACTGTCCGAACAAATTAAAAAAGTAGAAAAGTTTAAAAGGCTACATTTGTA
>DYSN01000099.1 GCA_020718205.1 Draconibacterium orientale | reverse complement strand
GCTCATATTCATGCACAATGGGTATGATTATTTTACGCTTATGGATATTTCATGTTATGATTAATCTTTATTGTGTTTCGATGTAAATAAAATACGGTCAGTTATTTATATTAGGCTTTTAAAATCATCTACAAATTGCTTAATTCTATTGGCTGTTTGTACATTTACTTTCACCATGGGCAATCTTAAATGATGTTTAATAATTCCCATGGAGCTTAATGCTGATTTTATACCTGCCGGGTTACCATCTTCAAAAATAGCTTCCATAAATTCAATTAATGAAAAATGTAATGCCCTGGCTTCTGCCCATTTACCTTGTAAAGCCGCATTCACCATCGCACCATACACCTTAGGATAGGCATTTGCAGTTACCGAAATAACCCCAATGGCGCCCACACCTATCAAACTATAGGTTAGTGCATCGTCGCCCGAAATAACCTGAAAATCAGAAGGTTTATCACGCATTATTTTCATAATCTGTACCAAATCGCCACTTGCTTCTTTTATGCCTATAATATTGGGAAATTCATGGGCAAGCCTAACCGTTGTATCGGCGCTTAAATTAGAGCAGGTTCTTCCCGGAACATTATACAAGATGATGGGTAAATCAGATACACTGGCCAGCGCTTTATAGTGATAGAAAAGTCCCTTTTGATTGGGTTTATTATAATAAGGCGCCACTGAAAGTATGGCATCCACGTTTTGATAGGGGATTTTTTTCAATTCTGCCTCAATGGCACTGGTATTATTTCCTCCTATTCCCACCACAATCGGCAGTTTTCCTTCAACCCGATCCACAATAAACTCCACCACTGCAACCTTCTCATCATCAGAAAGTGTTGCGGCTTCGGAGGTAGTTCCGAGTGCCACGATATAGTCAACGCCACCCGACAACAGATGATCGACCAATTCGCCTAAGGAAGTAAAATCAATAGTTCCATATTTATGAAATGGAGTAACTATAGCCACTCCCGTTCCTTTAAATTCTTTATTCATTGCTAAGGTTTATTTTTTCAAGAAAATAAATTATCTGATCCAGAAATATTTTGGGCTGAGTATTGGGATCATCAGTATTCACCGTTAAGTCATAATAATTCTTCATGGTTGCTTTGTTGCCCGGCCCAGCTCTCAAATGTGTTTTTGCTTTTACAAACATCCAATTGAGCAGAAAAACATGATCAAGATTAAAATCAAGAACCATATCGTAGGTTCTGTTTAATACGGGTTCGATAGTTGAGTTATTTTTAATATACCCAAGCCAGTTAACATCCTTATGGTTGAGTACCAAATTATGATGATCGATATCGACTATGTTTAATTTCGGATCGATTAAAAAACCCAGAAAAAAAACACTCCGGTGGTCGGTTCTTAAATTCGCAAAATATTTATTCCACTTAACCCAATCTTGTTCAGTTTTAATACTACCCAAAATGAGAACTGAACGAATTTCAGACCAATTCTTCATAGCTTTTTGCCGCGAATTCAATTGATTTTCACGAACTATGCGTTTTTGCTGAAGATATGATCGTAATCCCATGAATAGTTTTTAAAATTGAATAAGTAAATCAGGGGGTAAAAATACAAATTTACATGTTCGGAAAAATACCTTTTGATGTTAAAAAAATAAAGCCCTTGAACATTCAAGAGCTTTACATCATTTGGTGAACCCGAAGGGATTCGAACCCCTAACCTTCTGATCCGTAGTCAGATGCACTATCCAATTATGCTACGGGTCCTTCCTTTTCCTTCTTATCAAAGGCGGGTGCAAAGATAAGAAGTTTTTTATTCTATCAAATAAGGAATTAAAAAAAATGAAAAATGTATTTTTGCCGTCAACTTGACTGAGTAAAAAATTTATACCCATCGAATATGGAATCTCGCAACAAATTAAAACTGACTGAACTAAACCGTCCCGATATTCCAACCTATAAACAGTTGGATAAACTGCCGATTGTTGTGGTGCTCGACAATATCAGAAGCATGAGTAATATTGGCTCTGTTTTTAGAACCTCCGATGCCTTTCTGATCACAGAAATTCATTTGTGCGGAATCACATCGACCCCTCCAAATAAAGAAATTCACAAAACAGCACTCGGAGCCACGGATTCTGTGGCCTGGAGATATTTTAACGAAACTAATGATTCTGTTAACCTTCTCAAAAACCAAAACTATAAAATCATATCTATAGAGCAGACCACAAACAGCATCATGCTTCATCATTTCAAACCAAAACCAGGCGAGAAATATGCGCTCATCTTTGGGAACGAAGTTAACGGTGTTGAGCAATCCATTTTAAACGATTCAGATTTGGTTCTGGAAATCCCACAATTCGGCACAAAGCATAGCCTAAACATTTCAATATCAATGGGAATAGTTATTTGGGATTTTTATTTAAAATTGAAAGTATTGTAATTTAATATGTCCTTTTGTTTCCTTAAAAAAAAAAATCAATCGCGAAACAATTTTTAGTAAAATGAGTAGAATATTGTTAATTTAGCTTCAATTTATTGTTAGAAATAAATTTAGAAACTATTAACCAATGGCACTTAATAAGTAATTTGGATAGAATCTAAAAATATTTATTTTTGCAGTAAATTAGCATTCAAAATGATATCAATAAAAATTTAAAATTATGAGAAAATTTCACAAATTAATTCTGCCACTAATTGCACTATTTCTTGCTGCTTCTGTAAGTTTTGCGCAAGATGGTGCAAAAAAAGAAAAGACCAAATCGAGCTTCGATGGCTATTTCTACATCAATGGTAACGTTGGTTTTACCAATTTTTACGGCGATATGCATCCTAAGCATGTTTTTGCTGGTGACGAAAGATTTGGTTACGGATTCAGAGCTGGTTATCAGTTTAGCCCTGTTTTTGGTGCCAGAGCTACTTTCTTAAATGGTAAATACTTATCAACTGCCGAACCATCAAACAACAACCCAAAATACGACTTGATAGACAAGTTTGAAAGCAGTATGTGGGATGCGACAGGACAGTTAACCATCGATTTTACCAATATCTTCCGTAAAAATAAGGACGCTGGATTTGGTGTTTATGGTTTCTTAGGTGTGGGATGGTTAAACTATTCTTCCATGAGAACCGACATCAATACTGGTGAAATTACAACTTTTGTTGATGCAAACGGTGTTGTTACTGAAAACAGAAGCGGAACCTACAGCGACAATAAAGGTAGCGGTATGGCTGGAGCCGAAACAGCAATTACCATCCCAACTGGTTTGGGTATGTATTTTGCAGTGACTCCAAAAATCGACCTGAATCTGGAAAGTTCTCTTAAATTTTCCAATACCGACGACATCGATATGAGAGTTGGTGGTGTCAAACAAGTTAAAAACGATTTCTATGGTTACACTTCTTTAGGTGTTACCTATAAATTTAAACCCAGTTCTGGTTTAAAGAAAATGAAAGAAAATTGCGAAGATGTTAAATATGAAGTAACTCCCGAAGTTTTAGAAGTTGTTGGTAACAAAGTTGCCGTTACAATCAAAATTACTTATCCTGAGAAATATTTCGGAAAAACTTCTGCCATTAAATTCGCTCCTTATTTGAAATATGGTACCGAAACCAAAGTATTACCTGCCAAATTCTTCAAAGGTGAAAAATTACAAGGTGATGGCGATGTTGTTCCTTATGCTACTGGTGGTACTTATACCTACAAAACCGAGTTCGAATATACTCCTGCAATGGCTTCTTGCGAGCTTTGGGTTCTTCCATTAGGCTTCGATCCTAAAGGTCCGGTTGATGCTAAAATGACTGACGAAGACATTAAAGCCAAGTTCAAAAACCTTGACATGTGTTTAACCAAACTTGCCGATGGTATCAGACACAGCAGTCTGCTAGCTGGTGGTAACGAAGAAACTGCTTACGGCCCACACGGATACGTTCTCGAAACCGTTGTAACTAAAGCAGCCATTATGTATTTCCCAAAAAATAAATGGAACTACGCCGAAACTTTTGGAGCAAATAAAACCGATCTTTCTAAAGCTAACCGTCAGGCTCTTGATGAATTCTTAGCTCAGGGATGGGATATCAAAGACATCACTATCAACGCTTATGCTTCTCCAGAAGGTGAAGAAACTTTCAATGCCAACCTTTCCGAAAACAGAGCGAAAACCGGTAATGATTATATCCATGCCGAAATGAAAAAGCTTATCAAAGCTAAAGATTCTAAAATGGGTATGACCGATTGCTCAGGTGTTACTTTCAGCCCAGTTGGAAATGGTCCTGATTGGAATGGCTTTATGGCTGCTCTCCAAGCTTCAAATATCGAAGATAAAAACACCATGTTAAACGTAATTCGTTCTGCTTCTGCCGATAAAAAAGAAGAAGAAATCAGAAACATGATTCTTATTTATCCCGAACTTGAAACCAATATCCTTTCTAACCTTCGTAGAGCTGAAATCACTGCCAATTGTTTCGAACCAAAAAGAAGCGCCGAAGAGATTTCACGTTTAGCTACTACCGATCCAAAACAATTAACAGTTGCCGAATTACTTTATGCTGCTACTTTAACCGAAGATGCTAAAGCAAAAGAAGCTATCTACACATCTGCTGCTCAATTACATGGTGACAGCTGGGTAGCCCAAAACAATGCGGCTGTTGTTGCTATGAACAATAACGATTTTGGTGCTGCTAAAACTTTCCTTGATAAAGCCAACTCTGTTAGCCCAAACAATGCTGCTGTTATTAATAACTACGGTGTTATGTATGCCAAACAGGAAAACTGGCAAAAAGCTGAAGAATATTTCAATAATGCTAAAAGCTTAGGAAATAATGAAAATTATAACCTTGGTGTTGTGGCCATCCAAAATGGAGAATATGAAAAAGCTTTTCAACTTTTCGGAAATAAAAAATGTGATTTTAACGTAGCCTTAGTTCAAACACTTTTAACTAAATACGACGATGCCAACAATAATTTGAATTGTGCTAAAGAAACTTGCAAAACAAACTATTTGCAAGCTGTTATTGGCGCAAGACAAGGCAAAGAAGATGTAGTTATGAATCATTTAGGCAAAGCTTTCCAAATGAATCCTAAATTGAAAGCAAAAGCTGCAAGCGATAGAGAATTTGTGAAATATTTCGAAAACGAAAATTTCAAAAATCTTGTGAAATAAGATTTTAATAAACCAATAAAAAAAGCCGCTTTTCTTTCGAAGAGCGGCTTTTTTTATGAAATCTTACCAATTCTATTATTCCTGATGTAATCCTTGAATATCCTTTCTATCGGCCTGAAACTTAAACCCAAGTCGCTTCCCTGTTCTCATAATATTGCTCTGTGCAGCTCTTAAAACATCCATCACACTGATAAAAGCCACCGACTCATAAGGTGGAACGAGTAAATCGAAATTCACTGTATACTCAATGCTCGATGTAATGATTTTGTGAATGGCCTGACTATCAATAACCGATTGCTGAAAATTATGAAATATGAGGCCAATTTCTTTCTTACCCTCAATAAAATAATGCCTCTCCTTATTAATAAACAGCCTGCCAATTAAATAACCCGCATCATTCTCACGACCATATTTAAAAGAATCAGCTAAAAAATTATAAATATGCACCATCCCACAATAGCTTCGGGTTTTGTTTTCCTTAATATAAGTTGTTTGCATTAAATCGTGAGATCGGGGTATTTCGAAAACATTGGTATGCATGAGAAATAGCAAGACATCTCCACCAAAAATAAGTTCAAACTCAAAATTTCCCTTATCCTTGTAGGTGAAGGGGATTACTCTTTCTACACCCAGTTTTTTAGTGTATGCATCGTATTCACCTACCAGCTCCTTAGCTTGATTTTTAAATTCCTGAAAGGCAGTATATGTGATATGATAGATGTCTTGTTTCAGGTTTCCTTTTTGATGAACCAAATTAAAAATACTTTCATTTTCCATTTTTATTGTTTCTTAGGGGTTGTAAAGCTATAAAAAACTTAAAAATAAAATTTGTGAATCATAAATTTTTTGTAAATTCATAGATTCACTGAAACTATTATCGAAACTTAAAATATAACTTTGTAGTATAATACAGCACCATACATAGAGCCAAATAACCAAATTACTAGTATTTCCATAAAATCCAGGGTTATGACCATAAACGAATTTACAAATGAAGAACTTAGGGCGGAGCTAAAATTTTTAAACCTTCTCAGCGAAAAATTCCCCAGCATTCAAAAAGCAAGCACCGAAATCATCAATCTGGAAGCTATCTTGCGTTTGCCCAAAGGTACCGAGCATTTCCTAACCGATATTCACGGAGAATATGAAACCTTTACCCATGTTATTAGAAACGCATCGGGGGTTGTGAGAAGAAAAATAGAAGATATTTTTAGTAATACTCTCAGAACCAAGGAAAAAGATGCTCTTGCCACACTTATTTACTATCCCGAAGAAAAAGTCGACCTGGTTATGTCATTGGAGAAAGACCTCGATGAGTGGTACATGATTACGCTTCAACGGCTCGCCATGGTGGCGCGTGCTGCCGCTAGCAAATATACCCGAAGTAAGGTAAGAAAAGCAATGCCCGATGATTTTGCATACATAATTGACGAGCTTATTAACGAGCGAACTGAGAAAAACAAGCAAGAATACTATAACGAAATCATTAAATCTATTATCAATATTCAAAGAGCCAAACCATTCATTATTGCTTTCTGCAATTTTATTCAGAGACTTATGATTGACAGGCTTCATATTATTGGTGATATTTATGACCGGGGGCCATCTTCCGAAAAGGTGATGGATCTAATTTCCAAACATCACTCAGTCGACATTCAATGGGGCAATCACGATGTAATTTGGATGGGAGCCGCTGCTGGAATGAAAGTTTATATTGCAACCGTGCTCAGAATTAGTGCTCGTTACGAAAACCTTGATACCATTGAAGATGCCTACGGAATAAACTTGTTGCCCCTGGCCACATTTGCCATGAAATACTATGGTCAGGATTCATCCGATATTTTTGCTCCAAAAGGCGTGGAAAGAAAACAGGATGGAAAAAGTATTCATCTGGTTAAACAGATGCATAAAGCAATAAGCATTATCCAGTTCAAGCTTGAAGCGGATATCATTAAACGGAATCCACAATTTAAAATGGATGACAGACTACTCCTTGATAAAATAGACTACGAAAAAAAGAACATTACCATTGATGGTAAAGTGTATCTGCTCAAGGATAAATTTTTTCCAACCATCGACCCACAAGACCCCTACAAACTTACCAGCGACGAAGATGAATTGATGGAAATGCTAAAAACGTCGTTCCAAAAAAGCGTTTTGCTTCAGGAGCATGTTAAAGTGCTGTACTCCAAAGGAAGTATGTTTCTAACCTATAATGGAAACCTATTGTATCACGGCTGTGTTCCCATGACTGACGATGGTAAATTTACAGAGCTCGAAATCGAAGGTAACCGCTATCAGGGGAAGGAACTGCTCGAACGTCTCGATTTAATGGCTCGTCGCGCCTATTTTGAACCCATTACCGACAGTAATACTGTGAACAAAGATTATATGTGGTATCTGTGGTGCGGTCCAGAGTCACCCTTATTTGGCAAGAAAAAAATGTCGACTTTCGAAAGATATTTTATTGCCGACAAAGAAACTCATACCGAAGAAAAAAACCCCTATTATAAATTCCGCGACCAGGAAGAAGTTTGCAAAACCATTCTCTCCGATTTTGGATTAGACCCTGATATTAGCCATATTATTAACGGACACGTCCCCGTTAAGGCCATTAAGGGCGAGAGTCCAATAAAAGCAAATGGACGCTTGTTGGTAATAGATGGTGGCATGTCGGTTCCTTATCAACATGTTACTGGCTTGAGTGGTTACACCCTGATTTATAATAGCTACGGACTGGTTCTGGTGGAGCATAATCAGTTCAAGTCAATTAAGGAAGCCATCACCCACGACAGCGACATCATATCAAGTCGCAAAATTGTAGAAATAAACTCACAAAGAAAACGGGTGGAAGATACCGATGTTGGAAAACTTATTCTAAACCAAATCAGAGACTTAAAAATGCTGCTGGCAGCCTACAGAAAGGGATTTGTAAAGGTGGGTATTTAATAAAGCTTGTCTAATCCTTTCCGCTCAAAAGAGTCGGTTTTCTTAAAATCACTTACACTGATTCCTGTTTCTTTCTTAAATGGGTTGGAGAGGTATTGAACACTACTATAGTCCATGAGGTAGGCTATTTCGCTAATGCTATACTCGTCGGAAACTATCATTTCCTTTATTTTCTCAACCTTTACCAAAATTGAGAACCGCTCCAGTGTTATTTCTTCATACCTGGAAAACACTTTGCTTATTTGCTGATAACTCATCCCCGGCTTTTCAACAAGATAGTCCGATTTTCGAATAATACTATTGGCATTGTTCGACTCGTGAATCAATTCGATAATAGTTCTTTTAATGGTTTCTACAATTTGCTCTTCACGGTTTTTAATCACCTGAAGTCCATAAGGATTTAGTATTCTGTTGAGCTGATTACTGTTTATGAGATTATTGGAATTCCTAATGCTAATTTCTCCCAGCTTAATAGAATGAATTTCAATACCCTGTTTTTCTAGCACCATCGTTGCCAAATGGATACTACAATGAGTTAACATGTTTTTAATCACATATGTACTGAATTCTTCCAATGCTACGGTTTTGAGTATGCAAATAAAATCAATTTTGTCATATTAAATTTAACCATTTTTCCGTTGCTATGTATTCCAAGAGCTTATTCATTATATTTGTAAATAAAAGTAAAATGGCAAAATCTAATATTCTCACTTTAGTAATGTTGGTTCTTTCGGTAGCATTATTTGGCCAGAAACTAAGCACAAAATCGCCAAAAGCCGAAAAACTCTTCGAAGAAGCAAGCTACCATATCACTTATATGCAATATTTTGAAGCTGAAGAAAAGCTGGAAAAATGCATAAAAACAGATCCAAACTTTTTTGAAGCCTTTTTGCTTATGGGCGATTTACACGCCGACCTAAATGAGCCAGAAGCAGCTGCACAATATTATAGAAAAGCATTAAAAATCAATCCCGACTCCTACCCAAGAGCCCATTATTTTCTGGGGAAGCTACTCATAAGCAAAGGCAATTATCAAAGCGCCGATTCCAGTTTCCGCAAATATTTAACCTATCCCGGAATCGACGATTATTCTAAAAGAGATACTGAACGTCAAATACTTAATTGCAATTTTGCTATCACATCACTTCAAAATCCTGTGGAATTTACGCCAATGAATATGGGGAATACCATCAACAGTAATTTTTCCGAATATTTCCCTACAATGTCCGTCGATGGTAAAACGATTCTATACACCCGACTGATTGCTCAATCGGTGAATCAGGCCCAGGAAGACTTCTTTATGAGTATTACCGATAAAAACGGCTTCTGGTATCCATCGCAAAATGTGGGGCGACCCTTAAACACTCCAATGAACGAAGGAGCTGCCACTATTTCTGCCGATGGAAACACGATCATTTTTACCGCTTGCGAGCAAAATGGATTTTATGGCGAAGGACGTGAAGGATATGGCTCCTGCGATTTATTTTTTACCCGAAAAAGAAATGGCAAATGGATGCAACCTGTAAATCTGGGGGCTCCGGTAAATACTTCAAACTGGGAAAGTCAGCCAAGTTTATCATCAAATGGCGAAGCACTATATTTTGTTAGGGGAGTAACTCATTCCGACCGCAGAGAGTCAGATATTTTTGTTTCAAATCTCGATGCGGAAGGTTATTGGTCAAAGCCTGATAAAATATCTCCGGCTATAAATACCGAGGAATCAGAAGAGTCGGTTTTAATACATCCCGATAACAATACCCTCTACTTTTCGTCGCGTGGACATGTAGGAATGGGTGGCTCGGATATTTTTATGTCGAAACGAAATCCCGATGGCAGCTGGGGCGAACCCTTAAATCTGGGTTATCCTATAAATACCTATGGGGACGAAAACAGCCTGTTGGTTAATCCGAATGGAGAAATTGGATATCTGGCATCTGATAGAGAAGGGGGATTTGGCTTATTGGATATTTATGCATTTGATATTCCCGAATCGCTTCAGGCCGATCCTGTTTCATATTTTAAAGGCGTGGTCTACGACTCATTAACTCGTCAACTTCTCGCAGCCCGAATTGAGCTTATTGATATAGAGTCGGGTAATAGGGCTATGGACGCACAATCTGACGGAAACAACGGTGAGTTTTTTGTGGCTCTTATCCCCCATCACAATTATATTGTGAACATTTCCAAAGAAGGCTATTTGTTTTTTAATCAGGGAATATTTATTAAAGAAAATAAGGATATCCTTAAACCCTTTGTCCTTAATATCCCCTTAATACCCATTGAAGTGGGGAATAAACTGGTTTTAAATAATATTTTCTTTGCTACTGATAAAAGCGAAATCATGTCAGAAAGTTTTGTGGAATTGAACAAACTTGTCGACTTTTTAAAATCCAACCCAACAATATCAGTGGAAATTGGCGGACATACTGACAATCAAGGAAACATGCAGCATAACAAGCAATTATCCGAGAACAGAGCTAAGGCAGTATACGAGTATTTGGTATCCAAAGAAATTGCTGCGGGAAGGTTGAAATACAAGGGTTATTCCTTCGAAAAACCTGTTGACTCCAATGATACCGAAGAAGGCAGAGCGAAAAACAGACGTACTGAGTTTACCATTCTTCAAAAATAGTCCGCCGGATTCAGCAATGATGAATATAAGATCAAGAAATGCGTAGTTAATTATTCCGATTTCTCCGTCTATCGCCCAATTGTTTGAGTAAATCGCGTTTGAAATCTTTTTCACCTTTCAGCAAAAGCAAAACCTTTTTGGCAGAAATAACTTTCAGGTATTTGTCTTGATATTCAAGCTCCAATTGATGCATATCGGTCATGTGCTGCTGAAAAAACCTGAGCGTTTGCAGTGCTTCCTCTTCGGTAATTGAATTGCCTTTAGTCATGGCTTCGCGGCGTTTATCTTTCATTTGATCGTTGATAATCGCTTTTTTTCGTTCACATTCGTTGTAAACTGGCCAGAAAGCTGCCGACTCATCGGGGGTTAGTTGCATGGCACTGGTTAAGTACGCTATTTTTTGTGCGTAATATTTCTCACCTATCTGGTCCAATTCCATCATGGGCTGGGCAAAAGCAAATTGACCTATGATGGTAAAAAACAGGACTATGGGGGTTATAATTTTTTTCATTTCTTTGTATATTTCGTTATTTATACTACAAAAATAATTTATAAAGCATTATTTTATAATTAGTTGTATTGAATTTCGGCCAGGACTTCCATTAAATCGTCTCCCGACAAACCATCTTCCAATAATACGTCGATTTCGGCAGCAAGATCGTCAGTTTCGCCTTCGTCCGATGCCAATTCCTGAACTATCAACGATTCGTCAAATGAAGCAAATTGATCCCAGTTTAGTTCTGTAGACTCAGTCGTGGAAGGAATCATAGTGTCGGTTTGTGGATTAATTAACATAAGGGAGACGAGTAGAATAGCAGCAACGGCAGCACCACCAAACAGCCAACTCCTAAGTGGAATTATCTTCTTTTCAGGAGCTGAAGGGGCTTGTAAATCAAGTCTCTGAAACAATTTGTCTTCAAATGTTTCAAAGTAGTTTTCCGGCACTTGAAATCCACCATTATTGGCTTTGATACCGGATTTCAGTTGGTCTATTTTATTTTCTTTTTCCATTGTTTCTATGATTAAATAATCTTAAAATAGTTTAATTGTCGCTGAAAAAATCTTCAATTTTTTTCACAGCGTGGTGAAAATTTGCTTTTAATGCTCCTTCGGTTCTATTCAGAACTTTGGCCATATCCTGATATTTCATTTCATCGAAATATCTGAGATTAAACACAATTCGTTGTTGTTCCGGCAGTTTTTCCAATGCCTTTTGCAATTTTTCCTGAAGCTCATCGCCATCGAAATAATTATCTGATTCCAAATTCCGGGTAAGCCCTTCGGCATTGTCTTTCAGAGCGTTGGGATATTTCTTTTGCTTGTTTACATAGGCAATGGCTTCATTTACAGCAATCCGGTAAACCCAGGTGTACAAATCGGAATCTCCCCTGAATTTATCTAGATTTTGCCAGACTTTTACAAATACATTTTGCAAAACATCGTCGGTATCGTCGTGACCCAAAACTATTCTTCTGATTAGCCAATACAGTTTTTCTTTATACTCACGAACCAACATACGATATCCCTGCTCACGCGAAGATGGATTCGATAATAATTGAATGATATTTTGGGAAACTGGGGTTGACAATTCTAATTGTTTTGTGCTTTGATTGCATCCAAGTGAAATAGTTTAATTCCGGTTTAAATTAATTACAAGCCTTTCTGAACGTCGCTCTTTAGCTGCCTGAGGGCGTCGACAATTGGATTTGGAGAGATTTGCGAAAAATTCTGAATCAGAATGGTTCCAAGCTCGGTTGACGAGGCTTGTGAGTTCAATTTGCTAGAAGCAAAATTGATCTGCTTGAGACATTCTTCCTTGGCAAGCTTCACTTTGCTCCAGGCTTGGTCGGTTACATATAATTGCTGACTGATATTGTGCTCGTATTCATCGCGGATGCTTCTGATTAAAATTGCCTGAAACTGAGATGAAGTGAGTCCGGGTTTATTCACCCTCAGAACCAATTGATTGGGATGGATGCGCTCCATGAACAATATAAGACGCTCGTAGGCCTGTAATTTTACCGGAAGCAGCATTTCGTGGTTTTTATTTTTCAGATCATTACTATCATCTATTTCTTTCATTTTCAACTCCTTAGACAACAGCTGCTTGAGCATAAAATAGGCAGTAAGAAATACGATGAGCGCAGGTAAGATATACTTTAAAATATCGGCAATAAACATAGTTTAATTATTAAATTTCTGTGTAAATATACATTATTCAGTAGGCATTACAGCCTTTTTCATCAAATTTAGCATCATGGCTTTGTCTTTGGCGGCGATGGTTAACAGTAGCTCAAGGGCGCTTGTACGGCTAATTCCCAGTTTTTTTTCATAATAGGTGAGTGCCTTAAAACTCGATTGGCTCAATCTGAAAGCGGTTTGAACTTTATTATTCGACATAGTTTACAATTTTTAAAAACCAAAATCTAGTTAAACTGAGATTAACGGGCGAAATACTCTTTCAATAAAGCGGCGCGGTAATTTGAGTTATACTTTCCAACACCGGTAGATTTATCAAAAATGGCATATTTGATTCGCCCTTTGGCTTTGGCAATAAATGAAATTTTATCCACATAAGTAACTTCGCACTCTGTGCCATTTACCCAAACAGTATCACCAACTTCCAAACCGGATAAATCATTGTTCTTCGCTTCTAATTTTTTCTTCCAGAATTTATATTCCTGGGTTAATTTAATAAACTCAACCTCACTCCCACCCTTGTCGGGATGCAAAACCAAAGCCTTCTTTCTATACTCAGATTTCAATTGTTTTTCCGAAAATATTGAATGTAAATACATGATTAAATATTTATTACAATACAAATATATTACATTGTTTTACATAATGCAATTATTTTGTTGATTTTATTTACTTTATAAAACATTTTTTATGATTTTTCTATTATAACAGCCATTATTATCAGTTTTTTTGGACAAGCCGGGTTTTGTAGCTTATAGAATCGAGTAGGAGGAAAATAAAATAGTTTTCCTCCTATTTTATTTTCCGACCTCT
>DYSN01000223.1 GCA_020718205.1 Draconibacterium orientale | reverse complement strand
CGAGTTTTTCCTGCTCCCAAGCATTGTCCATGCCCGCCCACACGCAGGTAACGCACACCGTTGGGTGCTTTCTTGCATAAGGAGACATGAATGAAAGAGATGATTCGAAAAAATATGTTGCAATTCATTTTCTTGGTCAACAGCGTAATCTTCTTAAGCGCGGTTGGCGTTATGGCGTTTGTCCCTTCCCCCACGAAAGAAATCTTGTTCGACCTGTTTCCTGTCATCCTTGCTTTAGGAGCAGTAAGGATAACCTACCGAATCTATCAATCCGTCAAGAATGAAAAGCAAACTCGCAAGATATGGGTGTTGATGTTTCTCGCCATGAGCGCATGGCTAATAGCCGAAACTCTTTGGATGACCTACGAACTACAAGGATTAGAACCTTATCCATCGTTAGTGGATTTATTCTATCTCGCAGGAGATATATTTTTAGTTACATTCTTTTTGCTTCAGATTAATTTTTTGCGGGTTTTCATAGACGGCATGAAACGCTGGATTGCACTTGGCGCGTTAGGCGTTTTTGTGTTAATTGGTCTGGTGTTTGTTTATTTTCCAATCGTCTCATCTGCAATAGAAGCGCCGTTTTGGGAAGTTGCTTTGCCCATGTTGTACGAAACGACCTATCTGATTTTACTCATAGGCGCAACCAATCTTACTTTAGCGTCATGGGGCGGCTTATTTGGGCAAAGATGGATGGTGATAATGCTTGGCATTTGGCTATATGCTTTTACCAATCAAATCTTCTTCTTCGCGGAATGGAATAACCTTTATCGTCCTGAAACCCAATTGAACTGGTTGAGTGTGTTGTTCGATTTGCTGTACATTGCCTCGTATCAAGTGTTAATCATGGGTTTTCACTTGCGCCATTCATTTCCCCTGCCAAAGGTCAATCTCGAAGAGATACTGCTGTCGTTTCAACAACCTGAACAACAAAATTTTTGGGTTTTGCTGTCTGACAATTTTGGAAAAACGCTCTTTGTTGACCCGCGACTTGCCACATTCCTGATGGAAAAAGAAATAGGTAGGCTAGTTGGCGAGCCTGTAAGCGACGTTCTAAACCTGCCGAAAGATGTGCAAGAGAAAATGGTTTATCAGTTGCAAACTCAAAGAACCTGCACAAAACCAGCAAGAATTGTTCTGAACAAGGAAATCTACGCCTTATTTGCAATGATGGAAGAAGAAGGCTTTGACGGCGATATTTACTGGATAGCCATCCCCTGGCAGACTGGCAACAGCCTGAATTTACAGGAAATTCCATCGCCAGAAAAATTGTTATCCCACGCCATGCGGGGAATGCCCGTGCCATATTCTCCATCAATTAGTCGAAAAACCTATGTTCATAGCGCACTGACATTTCTTTCACTGATGGCGGCACAATATGGCGGCTCTGATGTCGCGCAACAATTCGCCCAGCAGTTTTACAAAGCGGAAGAATTGTGCGAACCAGTTATTAACACAGGGCAAGTGCAGTCGTCCCGCGCTTGTCAGCAATTGCTTCGCCAAGCCCTAGAAAAGATAGTGCTAGTTGTGCCTGCCAGCCAACTTCGAGAATCTTTGACGAGGTTAAACGCGGCATTAGGTGAAAACATCATTCAAACAGCGAAAGAAGCAGAATTGTTTTTAGATGTTTCAGCCGTATCACAAAATGAATGAGTCTGTAAGAGTAAACGCACCCAACAAAGCGTGCACCTGACGTGTGGGATTCTGCGGCATTTTCGAGCATTTTTCTGGCTTCGGGTTTTTCCTGCTCCCAAGCAGAATCCACGCCCGCCCACACGCAGGTAACGCAAACCGTTAGCCACCTTCTTGCAAAACATAGGTAGGAGAAAATCAAAAAATGCTTTCCTTGATACAAATACTCTTTTACGTTTTCGATATTGTTTTTGACTTTTGGTTTGTGTTGATACTTGCCCCGCTTCAAAATAGAAAAAGCGGTATAAGAAATATGATTTATGTTTGGGCGGCTTGGGCAGTTGTTCGCATTATTTTGTTTTTCAATCCAGAGCCAACCCCATCATTCATGATTCATGAGCCATTAAACACTATTCTGTTTTTCGCCACTGGTTTTGTTCTAATTGCAATTTGGTTTCTTTGGAATTATTTCAAGTCTGGTCAATTGCGAAAGAAAGCATTGGGTATGTCTGCAAAAGATTTACTCGATTTACCTCCTGGCGAATTTGAAGAAATGACGGCTGAACTTTATCGGGCGCGTGGCTTTCAAGCACATAAAACTGGCGCAAGTGGCGACCACGGCGTAGATGTTGTAGTAAAGTCTAAAGATGGTAAAACTATGGTTGTTCAGTGTAAACGCTGGCGTAAACCAGTTGGAGAGCCAATCATAAGAGAGTTTTACGGAACTATGCATCATGAAAAAGCGGTACAAGGTACAATTATTGCTACCAGTGGTTTTACCCCGCAGGCTATAGAATGGGCAAAAGGAAAACCTATGTTTTTATATGATGGCAATAAGTTTATCGAAATGTGGCAAAAATCTAAAAAGCAAAAGAGTCTTGCACAACAAAACGGTGGCTAACAAAGCGTGCACCTGACGTGTGGGATTCTGCGGCATTTTCAAGCATTT
>DYSN01000222.1 GCA_020718205.1 Draconibacterium orientale | reverse complement strand
TATCTGTAATAGTCCAATAAAAATTGGACTAAACAGCTATTGCATCGGCATTATATAATTCATTTATTGGACTATATAAGGTTTGTATTTGGTATAACCGCTAAAACGAGCCATCTGAAAGGTGGGGAGCCATTTTCTTTCAGGCATCAAAGGATTCTTAATAAATTTTTATTTTTAGAAAATTCTTTATTTGGGAAAAATGCATAAATTAGCCCCTGATATATTTATTGCTATAAAGGAATTAGTTCGGAAGAACAACGTGTTTAATTTATTTCCCGGGGCTATTTTGGCGGAAATATCTGGTTGTTTTAATTGAAGTATTTTATTGGAAATCGGGTGAACCAGTCAAAGCAGCAGGAAGGAAATTATTGCTCTTAATTTAAAGATTATCAGGGGTTTTATTTTAATTAATTCAAAGAGAAGATGGAAACTTTCAGGATTTTCATAGTAGAAGATGACAAAATTTTTGCCAAAAGGCTACAGTATGAGTTGAGTTTAAATCCGGATTTTGAGATAGAGGTGTTTTTCAGCGGCGAGAGTTTTATGAAAGCCATGCACAAAAGCCCCGATTTCGTGACTTTGGACTACCATTTGCCCGACCATAACGGCGATAAGCTTCTCCTCGATATTAAAAAGAAATTCCCTAGTTTGCCTGTGCTTATCATCAGCGGGCAGCAGGATGTTTCCACCGCTGTGGAGTTGTTGAAAAATGGCGCTTACGATTATTTGGTCAAAGGCGACGATCTCATTAAACGTCTTCGCAACGTTATTACCAATGTGCGCGACAGGGTTTTGCTCGAGCGCAAAGTGCAGCAATTGGAGCAGGAACTGAACCAGAAATTTATTTTCGCCAACATCATCAAGGGCAATAGTGCCGCCATGACCCGTGTTTATCAGCTCATGCAAAAAGCACTTACTTCGCGCATTTCGGTGAGTATTACCGGCGAAACAGGAACAGGTAAAGAGCTGGTGGCCAAGGCCATACACTATAATTCCCCCCGAAAAGGCGGTCCATTTGTGGCTGTAAATGTGTCGGCCATTCCATCGGAGCTTATTGAGAGTGAGATGTTTGGCTTTGAGAAAGGCTCGTTTACGGGAGCCCATGCACGCCGCATCGGAAAGTTTGAAGAAGCCGAAGGCGGAACCCTTTTTCTCGATGAAATTGGCGACATGGACGTCAATATGCAGACCAAGCTGTTGCGGGTATTACAGGAAGAGGAGTTCACGCGTTTGGGGAGCAATAAAGTGATAAAAACCGACTGCCGCATCATGGTGGCCACCAATAAAAATCTGCTCACCGAAGTAAAAAAGGGGAATTTCAGAGAGGACTTATACTACAGGCTTCTGGGCTTACCCATTGAGCTTCCGCCTTTGCGCCGCCGCGATCAGGATGTCATTTTTCTGGCCAAACATTTTATCAAGGAATTTTGCCGTGTGAACAATTTGCCCAAAAAAGAGCTTTCTACCGGAGCCATAAAAAAGCTGAACAACTACGATTTTCCGGGCAATGTTCGGGAGCTGAAAGCCATAATTGAACTGGCTTTGGTGCTGAGTGTTGACGAGCAAATTCAGGAATCGGATATCAGCTTCTCGTCGTCGGTAGGTCTCGACGACTTGTTCAATAAAGAAATGACCCTGAAAGAGTATAATTTACAGATAGTTAAATACTATTTACTCAAGCACAACGACGACATTAAAACGGTGGCCGAAAAATTAGACATTGGAAAATCGACCATTTACCGCATGATGCAAAACGAGAAAGATTAGTTATAATCGAGTTTCAATCGGCCATTTTCGAATAAATCCCCCAATTTTTGCTGGTGAAGATAGTGGGTTTTAATCCCCAGATTTTTAGCAGCTTCAATGTTCACATCCAGGTCGTCGATAAACAGGGTTTCCTGAGCCGAAAGGTTATTGGCCCTGAGCAGCGATTGGTAGATGATGGCGTCGGGTTTTCTCATTCCGCGTTCGTGCGAGAACCACACATCGGTAAACAGCGCTCTGAAATTGGAGTAGCTGTTTAAATGAGCCATAAATCGTTTATAGTGGATGATATTGGAGTTGGAGAGTAAAAACAGGCGGTAGTTTTTCGACAAATCTGCCAGCAAATCAATTATTTTTCGGTCGAAATCGATGAGAAGCGCACACCAGGCATCGTCGATTTGTTGGTCGGTAACAGGGGTTGAAAAGAGTTTTTTGAGTTCGTTTCTGAAGGCTTGTTCTTCGATTTCGCCCCGTTCAAGCGATTCAAAGAGAGCCACTTGTATTTCGTGGCCATATATTTTATCGAAGTTTTTCAGTTGAAGATTTTCGAAGGCGCGTTTGCTGAGGTTGTGGTCGATATTATAAATGACGCCCCCAAAATCAAAGATGATATTCCTAATCATATAATTCTTGCTTTGTATGGGGCAAATATGTAAATTTGCATCCGCATTTCCAAAAAAAGGAGATGTATAATAAAGTTCTTTATGAACAGGGCCTATAGCTCAGTCGGTTAGAGTAGCTGACTCATAATCAGTTGGTCCCAGGTTCAAGTCCTGGTGGGCCCACCTAGAAAAGCACCTTCAACTTATGTTGTTGGTGCTTTTTTATTA
>DYSN01000023.1 GCA_020718205.1 Draconibacterium orientale | reverse complement strand
AGTCCAATATAAATTGGACTAAACAGCTATTGCATCGGCATTATACAATTAATTTATTGGGTTATATATTGTTGGTATTTGGTATAAATTGCAGCAATCCAAAATCCAACTTCTAAAAAGCTTTCATTATTTAATTGATTCCAAAAGTTTGGCCAGCTCCCCAACCTGTTCATCTAACTGTCTGATTACCGCCAGAATGGTTTCCTTTTGGGTTAAATCGGCCCCCGCAATTTTTAACTGTTCCACCGGATAATTATTTCCCCCCGATTTTAGCAGGTTTAAATAGTTCTCCAAGGGTTTTGTATCGCTGTTTCTCAAGCCGTTTTTCACTGCTTCGTACAATCGGGCCGAAGCGGCAAAGCTGGTGGCATATTGATACACATAGAAAGGCGAACGGTAAAAATGGGGAATCCGACTCCAGAAAATATTGGGGTTGTCTTTGGTAAAAACCTTTTCGCCATAGTATTTCCTATCGAGTTGCTCGCATATTTCTGTCAGACTATCGGCGGTTAAGGGCTGGTTTTGCTCAATTCTTTCGTGGGCCTGCATTTCGAAATCGGCAAACATGGTTTGGGTGAAAAAAGTCCCCGTAATATTTTCGATGCTTTGCTGCAAAATCGCTGCTTTTTCTTTGGGGTCGGTGGTTTGCGAAAGCAGATAATCGAGGAGCAAATGTTCGTTGAAAGTTGAAGCAACTTCGGCCACAAAAATGGTGTACTCGTGGAGGTTGAAAGGCTGGTTTTCTTCCGAAAGCATGGTGTGCAGGCTATGGCCCATTTCGTGAGCCAGCGTAAATACATGATCCTGAGTGCCATTATAGTTCATCAGAATGAAGGGATGCACCCCATAAACACCCATGCTATAAGCCCCCGACGATTTACCTTCGCTCTCAAAAACATCAATCCAGCCGTTTTCCAAAGCCTTCCCAAATTTATCAGAGTACTCTTTGCCCAATGGCTTCACCGATTGAAGAACTAGTTTTTTAGCTTCGTCAAAATCGTATTTTTTATTGTTTTTTACCAGCATAAGCCTGCTGTCGTAGCCATGATAATCGCCGGAAAGGTTCAGGTAACGGGCTCTTAATTCGTGGTATTTTTGAAGTCCGCCGGTGTTATCGCCAACAGTTTCCACCAGGGTTTTGTATACTTCAACGGGAATATTGTTTCCGTGGAGTTTGGCTTCTAAGCTGGTTTCAAATTTCCGGCTTCGGGCAAAAGCCACATCTTTGTCGCAAATGCCTTTGTAGATAGCGGCTAAGGTGTTTTTAATGTCGGCATACAGCGGATAGAAGCTTTCAGCAGCCTTTTTTCTGTCGGCACGAACCATCGAAGTGCCCAGAATATTGGCATAGGCGGCATGAGTCAGCTTTATTTTTTCCCCGTTTTCCAGCTCAATTTCCGGAAATTTCACATCGGCGGTGGTAAGCATGGTATAGGTATTGGTGGCTGTTGCGGCGGTATTGGAGAAATGAGAGAGCAATAGCTCCATTTCGTCCGACAGAATATGCGCCTTTTGGTGATAGGTTTTTTGAAGGTTGAACCGATAAACTTGTAAACCTTCGGTCTCGTCGACCCATTTCATGCATTGCTCCTCCGGAATTTCCATGATTTCGGGGCTAATCCAGCTTATTAGCGAGGAAAAATCGCTTAAAAACATGGTTACTTCCTGCATTTTCGCCTGAATGGCATTGTCGCGGTTGTCGATGCTTTTCTGCAAGGCAGGCCAGGTGTAAACCTTATGGAGATATTTTTCTATTTCATCAAGCAGATGAAGTACGGAAAGCAGCGATTTGGCATCATTTTTCAAGGTGCCTTTGAAATCTTTCAATGTATCGGCCAGGGTTTTAATAAGGTCAAAGTCCTGCTGCCATTGTTGCCAACCAGCATAAATATGCGAAAAATTCCATTGATATTGTGGGTCTGTATTTTTGCGAAGGTTCTTTTCTGTTGTGGTCATTGGGGTTTTTTTTTGGCAAATTTAGGCAGAATTGGCAGAAAAAAATCTTCCGGGAGAATTTCCTAAAAAACATCTTACCATCCCCCCTAATAAATCAACCCAAACATCCAAAGGGGGATTGAATTCTCAAAGCCGTACTCAATATCATCTTTGGCCACCCAGGCGTTTTCTAAATCCGTTAGTTGTTTGCGGCTTTTCGATTTTCCGCCAATCTCGAAATACCAGGTATCATCTACCATAAAATCAGTTTTGTGGGGATAGGTAACGGTATGATTTGCCGATAATTGATTCAAAAAGAAGGTTTCCCTTATGGTTCCAATATCGGTAACTGGTTCCCCGAGTGCATAGGCAATATTGGTATTGTTAAGGTAGAGCTTGTCGGGTTTGTTTAAATAGTTAATCCCAAATTTATCGCGACCCAACCACTTGATAATTTGTGCTTTATCTAAAAAGTATAGAAATTTTAGCAAGCTGTCGCGGGTAGTTCCAACTTGTTTGGCAAGCTCTTCGACATTGGGTGTATAGGGCGTGTTTTTGGATAGAATATAGAGCAGCTTCTTGATTTTGATAATGGAATTAAAATCAATCCGGTGGATTGCCGGCAAATCTACCTCCAGCGCCAGATTCACTGTGTTGATGAGTTGTCTGGGATAATCAGCACCAAATTTTTTGAAGAATGGATAATACCCTGTTTTTAAATACTCGGCAAAATAGGGTAAAGGCTTAAACTCCTTCACTATATCGGTGCTTATTTGGGTGTGATTGTTCAGTATTTCATCCAGCTTCAGAGCCGGTAGCTTGATTTTGTATTTGAATTCTAAAAACTCTCTGAACGACAATCCCACAAGGTGATACACAACGGCACGCCTGCTCAGGTCGTGGCTTCCTTTGTATATTTCCAGTGCCGAAGAACTCGTAAACACAACTTTTAAATCGGGAAGATTGTCGTAAATGTTTTTTATCTCCTGCGACCAGTTTGGGTATTTGTGTACCTCGTCGAGCAGCAGATATTTTCCGCCTTTTCGGTGAAATTCTTCGGCAAAATAAATCAGTTTGTTTTCCGAAAAGTAAACATCGTCCAAACTCGCATAAAGCGAAAAGCTTTCTTTGGGCAGCATTTTTTTATATTGCAGAAGCATAATGGTCTTGCCACTTCCCCGCGCCCCCGATATTCCAATCAGTTGATGGTCCCAATTGATTTCTTTTAACAGATATCTTTCAAATTCGACCGGAGCCCTGTTTAGAGCATTGTTCGATGTACTTATGAGCCTTTCCATAATAATTTACCGTTTAATCGCTTTTGCAAAAGTAATAAATAATTCCGGTATCATATTTATAAAAGTGAAAAATAATATAAAAAACACTTATGTAAAAGTGAATAATCGAATATTAAACGCTTATATAAAAGTGAAAAATAGCTCTATAAATAATATTAATTAGCTGAAATATAGTAAGATGATAATTTTAATAAGCGGAAAAATTCAGGATAAATCTTTGAGATAGATTTCTCCAATGTCTCCTATCACTTTCTGCATGGCGGTGAACTCGAAACCAGTGGCTTCGGTGAGTTTTTGAGATGAGTATTGATGGGAATTAAGGAAGGAACGGGCAGTGGAACGGGTAAATTGAGGCGCTTTTCCGGTCACTAAGGATTGAATCTTTGCCAAACGCCAACCCAAATTCAGCATCCAGGCTTTGGCTTCGATGGAAGGGTAGGGTGCTGCCACCGATTTGGCAATCATGTTAAACAATTCCAGATAGGTTAAATCTTCGGCATTCACCACAAAACGCTCGCCGCTGATATGGCTGTCCATCAGCTGAATCATGATGCGGCTCACATCTCTCACTCCCACGTAGCCATTGGTGGCTTCGGAGTAGAATTTCATCCCCTTTTTTATGAGCGGGAAAAACGAAGGGCTTCCTTTGCTCCAGTCACCCGGCCCAAGAATCACCGATGGGTTGATAATCACCGCATTCAATCCTTCGGCCATGCCACGCCAAACTTCCAGCTCCGAGCGGTATTTGCTGATGGAGTAGGGGGAGTCTTTGTCGCTGTCTTTCCAGGGAGTTTTTTCGGTGGTCATTTGGTCTTTCCCGGCGCGGCCCAGGGCTGCTATTGAACTCACATGTGCCATTTTTTTGATCCCCAGATGCAGGCAGGCATTTACTATATGGCCGGTTCCCTGTACATTGCTCTGTATCATTCTTTCCTTATCGTGCGGATTGAACGAAACCATGGCGGCGCAATGATAAACAGAATCCACGCCCGTCAGTGCTTCTTCCACCGCAAAATAATCGAGCATATCGGCTTCAACCCATTCAATTCGCTCCATAAGATTTTGTGGCGACGAAGTGTAAAACGAAAAGATTTTCTCCACCCCCGACACCGTTGAACCACTGCGCTTTATGGCTCTCACCCGTTGCTCTTTTTTGAGCAAATCAAAGAGCAAATGCGCTCCCAACATTCCTGTTCCGCCGGTTACCAATATCATTGAACAAAATTTGTTCAAAAATGAGAAAAATATAGAAGGGATTGAGTTTTGCTTTTAAGAATTTCCCTGTTTTTCCACTTACCCGGTTGTTTTCGCTTCCGAATTCCCCATATTTTTCCCCGGCACCGGTGTTGTTTGCGTTGCAGAATTTTCACATATTTCCCCCAAAAAGCCCAAAACACGACATTTTTGGTCATTTTGGAGACTGAAAAATGCTTGATTTCGGACATTCATGCGGTGTATGGCAATGAGTTTTTTGAGCATTTTTAGTCATTTTCCTAAATTCCAATTCTTTGATTGATAGGCAACAAAAAAATTTAACAAAAAATATTTCACTTTTTTTGGCCAAAAAGGGGTAACAAAAATCAAAAAACACCCATTAATAGATAAACAAACTGCTGATTTCGATAAGCCAATTTATCGTGACAGTTTCCAATAGGATTTATTGATAGTGTGGGAGCAGTAAAAAATAATTGCATGGTAAATCCTAAAAATTCATCCAAAGAAAAAAAGAAGCCTGCCAGATTCAGTTGCAAAACTTATCAGGCATGCTTATTGTTGGTAGTTTAATCACAAGTCATTCAGGTACCATCCGAAAAGGGATGAATTTAAATGAATTTGATGCTTAATGATCGTACTCAGCCAATATTTCTTTCACGCTATCGGGCGAAACGCGGCCATAGGTTTTATCTCCAACCAATACCACTGGAGCCAAACCGCAGGCACCCACACAACGCAGGCTGCTCAGCGAGAATTTTCCATCGGCGGAGGTTTCTCCCACATTGAGTTTAAGTTCTTTCTTAAACTCGTCGAGCACTTTCTCGGCGCCCCGCACATAACAGGCAGTTCCGGTGCAAATGCTGATGGGATATTTTCCCTTGGGTTTCATGGTGAAGAAAGAGTAGAAAGTAACCACGCCATAAACCTTGGCTAAGGGAACTCCCAAAAAATCGCTCACATATTCCTGAACCTCAGCGGGTAAATAACCAAACTCGCCCTGACATTTGTGGAGCACATTGATTAATTCCCCTGGTTTATTATCGAAAAAAGTACAGATTTCTTCTA
This sequence comes from Draconibacterium orientale, assembly GCA_020718205.1. GTDB lineage: Bacteria > Bacteroidota > Bacteroidia > Bacteroidales > UBA12170 > UBA12170. The sequence goes on along the minus strand of DYSN01000023.1, from coordinate 35,896 downwards.
TTTTTCTGATGTCTTTTTCTTTCAATTTTATTTTTGTCTCTGACATAATTTTCATTTTTTACTATTCAACAAACCTTAAATTATCTACTCTTCGATATTTCTTTTGCGCTTGCGGTCGAAATAATGGGTGTGTAGCAGTTCATGGGCTTTATGGCTGTTGGGCTCGCCAAGGAATGTTTTATAAAGCTCAATGATGGCAGGGTTTTCATGCGATTTTCTGATGGGTTTTCCGGCATCCTCGCGATAAATAGCTTCGGCTCTTTTCTGAAGAATTTCGGAGTTTCCATGATGAAGCGGTTGTCCGCCACCACCAATACATCCGCCAGGACAAGCCATAATTTCGATGGCATGATATTGCGATTTTCCGGCGCGAATATCTTCCAGAAGTTTACGGGCATTTCCCAATCCGTGTGCAATTCCGATTTTAACTTCCAATCCGTCAAAATCAACCGATGCTTCCCTGATTCCCTGGAGTCCGCGGAGCTGCTCGAAATCAACTTTGACTAGAGTTTTTCCGGTATAAACCTCATAGGCGGTTCTGGTGGCCGCTTCAATAACACCACCGGTGGTTCCAAAAATTACACCAGCACCTGATGATTCTCCCAAAGGTTGGTCAAATTCACTATCTTCGAGCATATTCAAATCCATATTGGCTTGTTTTATCAGATGAGCCAATTCACGGGTGGTGATGCTAAAGTCCACATCGGGATTGCCATTTACTTTAAACTCGTCGCGCTGTGCTTCATATTTCTTGGCCAGACAGGGCATAATAGATACCACAATCATATCTTCGCGTTTCACGCCCATTTTGTCGGAAAAATAGGTTTTGGCAATGGACCCAAACATTTGTTGGGGAGAACGAGCGGTGGAAGGTATATCTTTCATATCGGGAAACCGGCTCTCGAAGAAATTCACCCAACCGGGGCAGCATGAGGTCAGAATGGGGAGTTTTACACTCTGGTCGCCAGCAAGATGGCGTTTTAAACGATCCAGCAGCTCGGTTCCTTCTTCCATAATGGTTAGGTCGGCAGCAAAATCGGTGTCGAACACGTAATCGAATCCCAGATTGCGGAGGGCAGTTACCATTTTCCCGGTAACCAAAGTTCCGGCCGGCATTCCAAATTCTTCGCCTAAGGCAGCTCTAACAGCGGGAGCGGTTTGAACAACCACCACTTTTCCCGGATCGGCAATAGCCCTGATAACCTGAGGCGTATGATCCACTTCGGTGAGGGCGGCAGTGGGACAAACAGCCACACATTGTCCGCAATAGGTACAGGTGGAAGCTTCGAGATTCATTTCGAAAGCGGTAGCCACTGCAGCCTGAAATCCGCGGTTGATGGCCGATAAAGCTCCAACAGTCTGAACGTCGTTGCACATGGTTTCGCAACGGCGGCACATGATACATTTATCGAGGTTGCGAACTATGCTTGGCGAGGTATCTAACCGGTAGGTCGACATTTCGCAGGTCGATTCGTTGGGAATTTCCCGTACTCCCAGTTTAATAGCCATGCTTTGCAAATCGCAATGACCGCTTTTGGAGCAGGTGAGACATTCTTTGGGGTGATCGCTCAAAATGAATTCCATCACGGTGCGGCGGGCATTTATAACGCGCATACTGTTGGTTCTCACCACCATGCCATTTTCGGCTTTGGTGGAGCAAGAGGGAGCCAGATTGCGGCGTCCTTCAACTTCGACCACACAAATGCGGCAACCACCAGGTTTGTTCTCGATATTTAAATGTTCGAGTTGCATGTAGCAGAGAATGGGAATATCGATGCCCAATTTTTTGGCGGCATGATATAATGAGATTCCCTTTTCTACTTCTACAGGTCTTTTATCTATTGTTAATTGAATCATATCCATAATTTGAGCCTCCTTAAATTAATTCAATAGCATTGAATTTACATTTTTCCATACAGGCGCCACATTTTATACAAATGGCCTGGTCGATGATGTGAATCTGTTTTTTCTCACCCGAAATACATCCTACCGGACAAACACGGGCACAGGCGGTACAACCCACACATTCGTCGGCAATAATATTGTAACGCAATAAAGCTTTACACTGTCCGGCTTCGCATTTGTGGTCTTTTACGTGGGCTAAATATTCGTGGTAGAAATTATCGAGGGTTGAGAGAACAGGGTTGGGTGAAGTTTGGCCCAATCCGCAGAGCGAAGTATCTTTAATAACGGTGCTCATATTTCTCAGCAATTCCAGGTCGTACATGGTGCCTTTGCCTTCAGTAATTTTGTGCAGGGTTTCGTAAAGACGTTTGTTCCCAATGCGGCAGGGGGCGCATTTTCCGCACGATTCCTCCACAGTGAAATCGAGGTAGAATTTGGCCACAGAAACCATACAATCATCTTCGTCCATCACAATCATACCGCCCGATCCCATCATGGAGCCGACCGCTATCAGGTTGTCGAAATCGATGGGGGTGTCGAGGTGTTTTTCGGTTAAACATCCGCCCGAAGGGCCACCTGTTTGAACCGCTTTAAACTTCTTGCCATCTTTAATTCCCCCGCCAATTTCGAAGATAACTTCGCGGAGCGTGGTACCCATGGGCACTTCGACGAGACCCACATTATTTATTTTTCCGGCCAAAGCAAAAACCTTGGTTCCTTTTGATTTTTCGGTTCCAATGGAAGCAAACCACTCGGCGCCTTTATTAATAATAGCAGGCACATTGGCAAAGGTTTCCACGTTATTCACGTTGGTAGGTTTGTTATTGTAGCCCGATTCGGCAGGAAATGGAGGTTTCACGGTGGGTTCTCCCCTGTGACCTTCCATGGAGTGAATAAGGGCTGTTTCTTCGCCGCAAACAAATGCACCGGCGCCATAGCGAAGGGTGATGTCGAAATTGAATCCTGTTCCCAGAATATCTTTGCCCAACAAGCCAAATTCGCGGGCTTGTTTTATAGCAATATGCAAACGTTCTATGGCTAAAGGATACTCGGCTCTGATGTAGATTAAACCTTCGTCGGCACCCATGGTATAGCCACAAATGGCCATAGCTTCGAGCACTGAGTGTGGGTCGCCTTCGAGAATGGAGCGATCCATAAATGCACCCGGGTCGCCTTCGTCGGCATTACAAACCACATATTTCTTGTCGCCTTTGGCTTTTGCAGCAAATTCCCATTTCAATCCTGTTGGGAAACCGCCTCCGCCACGACCTCTCAAACCCGATTTTTTAATGATATCGATGGTTTGTTGGGGAGTGTATTCGCTCAGAACTTTTCCAAGAGCCTCGTAGCCATTAACGGCAATATATTCTTCTATGACTTCCGGATTGATGAAACCGCAATTTCTAAGGGCAATTCTGATTTGTTTTTTATAGAAATCCATGTGTTTGCTATCGGGTTCCGATGTGCCTTTTTTAGGATCTTTATAGAGTAGTTTTTCGACTTTGCGTCCTTTAATAATGTGCTCGTCGATAATTTCGGTCACGTTTTCGGGTTTTACCTCAGTGTAGAAGGTATTATCGGGGAGCATTTTAACGATGGGACCTTTCTCGCAGAAGCCAAAACATCCGGTGATAACCACCTGAACATCCTGGTCAAGGTTGCGATACTCCAGTTCCTTTTTCATTTTTTCGACAATGGTATCGCTTTTAGAAGCCCGGCAACCGGTGCCTCCGCAAACCATCATATGCATTTTATATTCTGACATAGGATTAAATTTTCTAATGATTAAAAGATTTTACTCGTCAATGGTTTGATAGTTTGGCGGTATGATGCCATCGAGAAGTTCGCCTTGCTTGATATATTTTTCAATGATTTGGTCGGCTTTTTTCACGTCGACATAACCAAAAACTATGGGGTCTTTGCCGGGAACGAGCACTTCGACAGTGGGTTCGGCGTAGCAATAGCCCATATCGCCCACCTTAATGGTGATTCCATTGATATTGCGCTTAGATAATTCGGCGTTGAAATAGTGGTAAACTTCTTTAGCTCCGCTGGCTATTCCGCTGGTGGCCATACCTACTTTAATTTGAACCACCGACTCGGGATGATCGGCGTTTTGCCTGAGTTGAATTTTGCTTTGCAATTCATTTCTCATGTTTCGTAAATCGGCTAATGTTTTAACTTTTGCCATACTTTTAGTTTTATATTTAACTCAATCAATTTTGTTATTCCGTTAACAATGGCGCAAAATTACGGGCAACCAACCAAACCGCCAAATTGAATTGTTATAAATTTCACAATATATTGATATTTGGATAAATTTATAAATAATCCAAATAAGAATGAGTATAAATTACTGATTATGCGTTATTTAATAATTTGGGTTTTTCTCAAAACCCTGCCAGTGGAATTTATAATAAAACTAAACAGCTTTTAAAAGATGTACCAGGAAAGCAAATTGAGTTCAGTTTGTAAATTTTTATCTTTGCTCAAAAAATCATCATGAACAGGCTGTTGCCGGGGTCGATACTATACATTGCGGCATTGGTACATTTGGCTGCCCAAAGTCCGCTCGATGAGGCCGTTGATTTTAAAACAGTGGATATCCATGGCGACAGTGTACAACTATTTAAAGTATTGGATCAGGAAAACAAATATGTACTCCTTAATTTTTATTATGCCGATTGCGAACCTTGTCAGCATACAGCCCCTTTTATCCGGCAAGCCTATGAATATTTTGGATGATGAGATTTTGATGTAGACTTTATTAGCATAAGCGATAGAGATACTGATTCGATTTGTCAACAATTCCACCAAACCTTTGGTATAAACTATAGAACCATCTCCGGGATTGAAGGTCATGAAACTCAAATTGCGCATTTATACCGAATTCAAACCTTTCCAACAATCATACTTATTGCTCCGGATCATAGAATTGTGGAATCGGACATTTATCCCATACCCAATGCTTCATACATAATTAATCCACTTGAAGACTACAATATATCAATGTTCGAATGTATTGATTATCAAATTCAAGCAAATTTTTTTGTGCTTAATGATACTATTTGCAGTGGTCAGACCATTCAATTCTTCAATAGCTCCGTTGGCTTAATAGATTCAATCTCGTGGGATTTTGAAGGTGGAAAGCCGGAATCATCATCACAAAGAAACCCCACAATCTTTTATGATACGGTAGGAGAATTCAGTGTTCGTCTAATTATCAAAAATCGATTATATTCCGATACCATTTTTATTGACGATTTTGTTGATGTTCGGGATTGCTCAGGATTTCAGGAATTTTCAAAAAAGGAGTTTAACGTTTACCCCAACCCCGGTGATGGGAATTTCGAAGTGATTTTGCCTGGTGAAGGTACCTACAACATTTCGGTTTATGATATTACCGGACAAATGGTTCATACAGCAACTTTATCGAAAACACAAACTGTTCTCGACATTACATCGCTGAAATCGGGAGTTTATATTGTATGCGCGAAAAATGGCGTTCAGGATTATAAAGAGAGAGTAATTATAAAATAGGATTCATTTCTAAAATTTGTGGCGCGGTTAAGTTTGATTTGGAACTTAACCGTGTTTTTGTTGATTACTTCTCATCATTGCTTTCAAAATATTTTAAGCTCCCTTCACTCCTTTCAATCTCGTTTATCCCAAAATCAAATGATTTAATATCCCCCAAAAAAAATCGAATAAAACTCATCTTCAAGTCAATAAAATTGATGAAATTAGCCCTTCGAAAGTGGTGCATTAGGATTACAATCAAAATCAATTGTGAACACAGTAAAAACTATCATTCTAACCGTGTTTTTTCTTGTTTCAGGACTTTTCACTGCCAAAGGTGAATCTACCAAAGTTCTGGGGGATAGATTGTACAAATTATATTCAACAACATCCGGACATGAACAAATAGCTGTTTTACACCAAATTATCAACCTTCGGATCACCGATTCGCTTGAGCGGACCATGGAACTATCGAAGCTGGCCGCAGAATTAAGTATGCATCTAAACAACGATTCACTGCTTTGTAAATCATGGCTTTTTGCAGGAATCACCTATACCGCTATGGGAAAAGCCGACTCCGCTGATTTCTATTGCGAGAAAGCAAAAGCATACATGAATGAGAAATTTTTTAGCAATCAATCATTCATGTACTATTTTCTGCAAGGGCGAATAAATAATCTTTTTGGAAATTATGAAACAGCCATCACCTGGTTTAATATGGCCCTTGAGAGCAGATTTTCCGAGAATGACCAATATTGGAAGGGCAGAATATTTCTGGGATTGAGTGCCAGCAATAAACACCTGAGTAAAACCCAGCTTCTTATTGAAAATCTTAAAAAAGCGGACAGTTGCTTCAGGTTATCTGCCGACAGTAATCTTATTGGATCGTTTGTTCAGCATCTGGGGGTAAAATTTTGCGACTTAGGTTTAATGGAGAAGGCCAATGAGCAATACCTAAGGTCAATTGCAATTATGGAAAAAACAGCCGATAGTTTGATTTTAGGCTATGCCTATATTAATGCTTCAACCGTAATTGGCGATCAGATTCAAAAAAACGAAAACAGCTTTTACGAAAAAGGGCTGGCCATATTCAGAAAACTAAAAGATGATAAAGCCATTGCTTATGCATTGAATTTCAAAGGCTACGAGCTATATTTAAAAAAAGAATACGATTTGGCCATACCTTATTTTACTGAAGGGGCACAATTAAAAGAGAAGGTACAGGATTGGCAGGGGGCCTGTTTTATCCACAGCAATCTGGCGAGGGTTTATGTTAGCAAAAAAAATGCTGAACAGGCCAGATTGTCTCTGGAAAATGCCAACGAAACAAAACGCAAAGCTGCTGACGAATTATCCACAGCCTCGTGGCAATATTCGAAAGGCCATTATATGGTTTTGCTTAAGGATTACGATAGCGCACTGTTTTACTTTAATGAAAGTATGGGCAAAGCTCAGAAACTTCATGTCTACTCTATGGTTTTAGAGAACCTGCAAGCCATTTCAGAAACCTATCAATCAACAGGAGATGCATCAAGGGCATTAAAATATTATAAAATTTATACTCTGGGTAAGGACTCCATTATCGCTGCGTCCAATTTTAACAATATTACTGAGTTGCAAATCAAATACGAAACCAATAAAAAAGATGACCAAATAAAAGCCCTGATAGTTTCCACCAAAAAAAAGGATAAAAACTGGACCATCATTCTCATCATCACTGGTTTTTTCTGGATTAGCTTAATGGCGGGTACGCTGTATCATTTGCACTTACGCAACCTGGAAAAACGAAAAAAATGGATTGAAGCCTTTAAAAAAGAAAACAAATCGAATTTGGAAGAAATATCTGATTTGCAGTCAGATGAGACTGACGAGAAGCTCCCCAAAATAAAACTTGATCCCGATTTACAGATTACCATGTGGCTGAAACTTCAGGATATGATGCAAAATGAGAAAGTTTATCTGCAACACGATATTTCTTTATCCGATTTGGCACACCGACTCAATACCAACACAAGCTATCTTTCCAATGTTATTAATGAAGTGTCACAGCAAAATTTCCGATACATGGTTAATCAATACCGCGTGGAAGAAGCCTGCAAAATGTTTGACGATCCTACCAACAAACATATTACCATTGAAGGAATTGCCCAAAACGTGGGCTTTCACTCCAAGAGTGCTTTTAACTCGGCATTCAAAAAAATTATGACCGTTACACCATCGGAATATCTGGCTTTTCGCTCCAGAATGGAAAGTGATGTGAACCAAACAGGCTAACACAAAGATATTCAATTATATAGCTTTTGGTCTGATTTATAAATCGGGACACACAACATTTGTCCAACAGCCCTGCGGAGCATACATTTGTGTCAACAAAACGCAAGTGGAATTCAGCTACCACTCAAAAAAACGGGGCGAAACCGAAAAGCCTTATGAGTAGGACAAAAAAAATCAATAAACACATTATGAGAACATTAGGAAACATTATTTGGCATTTTCCTTTTTTTGGATGGGTTTCGGCCCTTTTAACCTTTTTGCTTGGCAGTCTGCTGGTTATAACTGTGGTTGGAGCTCCGCTCGGACTGGGACTCATTCAATTATCGAAATTTCTGATGGCACCATTTTCAAGTGCAATGATCGACAGCCGGGAAGTAAGTACCGATCAAAACAAACTGTGGGAATCGTTTGGACTCATTGTGCGGATTCTGTATTTCCCCATTGGACTTCTTTTGGTTATTTTCTCCTTATTCCAAATTGCGGGACTTTTCATTTCACTGGTTGGAATTCCGGTTGCTATGGTTTTGGCCAAATCACTTTCTACTTTCCTCAACCCTGTCAATAAAAAATGCGTCTCTAAATCCATTGCCAACGAGATGGAAAACAGAAAGGCAAAAGCGCAAGTAGATATGATTGAGAGCAAAAGAGCCGCCCATGTTTCCTGATAAATGCTCGAAATATTTAAAAATTTAAATCCCCCAATTAATGCACAAAATCTGGATAAAATGGCGAAAAGATGGTAATATCCTCATAAAACAAATGATACTTTAATACCCAAACTTGTCATACCCTGTACATCCGGTTTCGTCCAGAGCCGGCTCTTCCTGGTGGAGGGCTGGTTTTTTTATACATCATCGCCAATCAAAAAGCACCTATTCAAAACAATTCTACAACGAGCTTATCACCATTATTAGCCTAAGAATCTCTACTTTTTAATGAGCCATATACTCCTATTGTTGCCTGTCGGCTTGTAGATACTGGTAAAAATGCAAACTTGGAATTAGAGCCAAAACAATTGAATAATTTAATATATTTGCAGCCCTAAAAATAGAGAGGGTAAAAAATATTAACAGGTTGTTTATCAATCAGTGTTTATTTTTTTACGATTAACAGTCAACAATATAAAACAACAATTCATGAATATCTCAAGAGAAAACACAGGAGATTTAACAGCCACCCTTAAGGTAGAAATATTTGAAGCCGATTATGCAGAGAATGTTGCCAAATCATTGGCCGACCTCAGAAGAAAAGCTACTATTCCAGGTTTCCGAGTTGGAAAAGTTCCCGCTGGAATGGTTAATAAAATGTATGGTAAATCGGTTTTAGCTGAGGAAATCAATAAAATGCTTTCCGATGGTCTCAACAATTATGTGACCGAGAACAAACTCGATATCATAGGTCAGCCACTTCCCAGCGATTCGCGCGAAGATGATGTAGATTTTGAGAATAACAAGGATTTTGCCTTTTATTTCGACCTGGGTTTTTTCCCCCAAATCGACCTTGAGTTGAACAAAGACATTCATGTGTTCTATCATCATATCGAAGTCACCGAAGATTTAATCAGCGAGTATGAAACCGATATTTTAGAGCGATTTGGCCAACATACCGCTCCCGATACCATCGAGGCCAACAGCACGGTTAAAGCTTCTTTTACTCAGCTTGATGCTTCCGGGGCTATTCTCGAAGGTGGAATTCAAAGCAAAAATGGCAATTTTAGCATGGCCGATATTCAGTCGGAAGAAGTAAAAGCCGCGCTTATAGGCCGTTCTAAAAACGAAGTGGTTGTTTTTAACCCGGTTACAGCCTTTGGCAATTTGAATAAAGTTGCTGCCATGCTATCGGTTGCCAAAGTGATGGTAGAAAATCTGGAAGCCAATTTCGAAGTGGTTATCAGCGATATAACCAATGTTTTGCCTGCCGAAATCAACGAAGATTTATTCAAAAAAGCCTATCCTTCTTCTGAACTCAAATCGCACGAAGATTTACGAAACCGTATAAAGGAAGATGCCGCCAAACAATTCGATGTTGAAAGCGATAAACTATTCCTCAGCACTGCTATGGATACTCTGGTGGCAAAAGCAAACCTTTCGTTGCCCGATAGTTTCCTGAAACGCTGGATTCACGAGAACAATAAACACGAAATTTCTATGGAACAGATTGAAGAACAGTATCTCAGCTATTCAGAAACCTTCAAATGGCAACTCCTTCAATCAAAGCTAATTAAAGACAACGATATTCATGTTTCTGTCGACGATGTAAAAAACCAAATCAGATCCTTTGTAACCGGCCAGTATTTTGGTGGCATGGAAATGAACCCAGCTTCCGAAGGAATCGTAAATTCAATCATAGAAAGTGTTATGAAGAACGAAGAAGAAACTAACAAAATTTATAATCAGCTTTTAGATGAAAAAGTGTTGACTCTATTAAAACTTTCTTTATCTTTAAATGAAGAAACTGTAACCCTGGACGAATTTGTGGCCAAGGCCGGTTCAGCAAGAGTTAACTAACATCAAATCAACACTATGAACTCAAACGAATTTCACAAATATGCTACCCGTCACATGGGAATCAGCAGCCTGACCATGCATCGTTATACATCGATGGTTCAAAATTATATTTCGCCCACCATCATCGAAGAGCGTCAGCTCAACGTGGCTCAAATGGATGTTTTTTCGCGTTTGATGATGGATCGAATCATCTTTTTGGGCGTTCCCATTGATGATTACGTATCCAATATCATTCAGGCTCAGCTTCTATTTTTAGAAAGTGCCGATGCCGAGAAAGACATTCAAATCTATTTGAACACTCCGGGCGGATCGGTTTATGCCGGACTGGGAATCTACGATACCATGCAATATATTCAACCCCAGATAGCTACCATCTGTACTGGAATGGCAGCAAGTATGGGAGCCGTATTGCTTTGTGCCGGTGAAAAAGGTAAACGGACAGCCTTAAAACACAGCCGGGTGCTTATCCATCAACCCATGGGTGGTGCTCAGGGTCAGGCCAGCGACATAGAAATTACCGCCAAAGAAATCATGAAACTCAAGAAAGAACTCTACCAAATCATCAGCCTCCACAGCGGACAGGAAATGGAAAAAATTGAAAAAGACGGCGACCGCGATTATTGGATGACTTCATTCGAAGCCAAGGAATATGGAATGATTGATGAAGTTCTGGTAAAATAATACGAACCATTATGGCAAAAAAAGTTAGCTCCAAGGAGATTTGTTCTTTTTGTGGAAGACCCGGTGACGAAGCTGGATTGCTGATAGCCGGTTTCTCCGGTCATATCTGCGATAGCTGCGTGGAGCAGGCCTATCAGATAGTTCGGGAAGAAGTTAAAGCCAACACAGGCGGTGTCACGCATGGCGATGTGCCCAAACCCAAAGAAATAAAAGCCTTCCTCGACGAATATGTTATTGGTCAGGATGAAGCGAAGAAAATTCTGGCGGTGGCGGTTTACAATCACTACAAACGCATCGGCCAACCCAGCAGCAAAAAGTTTAAAGATGTGGAGATTGAAAAATCGAACATCATCCTGGTTGGAGAAACAGGCACCGGAAAAACTTTGCTAGCCCGCACCATTGCAAAAATTCTAAAGGTTCCGTTTGCCATTGTCGATGCCACCGTTTTAACCGAAGCCGGTTATGTGGGCGAAGATGTGGAAAGCATTCTCTCCAAGTTGCTTCAGGCGGCCGATTACGATGTGAAAGCTACCGAACGCGGAATTATTTTCATCGATGAGCTCGACAAGATAGCCCGCAAAAGCGATAATCCCAGCATAACCCGCGATGTGTCGGGCGAAGGAGTTCAGCAAGCACTGCTCAAACTTCTCGAAGGTACCGATGTTAACGTTCCGCCACAGGGAGGCCGCAAACATCCGGAACAAAAAATGGTGAAAATAAATACCCGCGATATTCTGTTCATTGCCGGCGGGGCTTTCAATGGCATAGAGCGTCATATTGGTAGTCGATTGAAAACCAATATGCTGGGTTATGGAGCTAAAAAAGAGAAAGACCATATCGATCAGGCCAATCTGCTTCAGTATATTGCGCCTGCCGATTTAAAGAAATTTGGTCTGATCCCCGAAATCATTGGACGTTTGCCCATTCTAACCTACTTAAACCCTCTCGACAGAGATGCTTTAAGGAGAATTCTAACCGAACCAAAAAATGCCATCACCAAACAGTTTATGAAATTGTTCGATATGGATGGGGTAGAGCTGGTATTCACCGACGAAGCCATCGATCATATTGTGGATAAAGCCATTGAATTCAAAATTGGTGCGCGCGGACTTCGTTCCATTATCGAAGCCATCATGACCGAAGCCATGTTCGAAGGCCCCTCGTCCACCGAAAAGTCAATGATAACCATTGATAAGCAATATGCCATAGATATGCTGGCAAGCCACGTTATCAGTAAACATAAAGTAGCTTAGATTTCCGGTCAACGAACCTAAACTTAAATAGCTGTTGATGATGGCATCGACAGCTATTTTTTTGGCTTAAAATTTGATTAATATTGCACCAATCTCAATTTATGCATCGTAAAATAATCATATTCCTATTTCTGCTCCCGGGAGCGATGATGGCCACTGGTCAGGTGTCGACCGAGGGTGTGCGACCAGCATATATCGAAAATGGAGATACTATTTTTGTGGAATTTCTGAGAGAAGTAGAAATAACCGCCCCCCTGATTTTCGACAGTAAGAAAAATGCAAAGCGATACAGCCGGCTGGTAATGTATGTGAAAAAAGTCTATCCCTATGCTAAAATTGCCGGGCTTAAAATGCATGAATACGAAGCTATTTTGGCCAAAACGCCCGGTAAACGGGAACGCAAGATCATCATGCAGCGAGCCGAGCAGGAGTTGAAAGAGCAATTTGAAGAAGACTTAAAAAAATTTACCTATATGCAAGGCGAAATACTCTTAAAGCTCATCGACCGTGAAACAAAAACAGCCGGTTACGACATTGTGAAAGAGCTTAGAGGTAGCTTTCGTGCCATTTTTTACCAAAGTTTTGCCCGATTGTTTGGCTTCGATTTAAAAGATCGTTACGACCCCGAGGGGCGTGATAAGGAGCTCGAATTCATTGTTCGGCAAATTGAGACCGGAAAAATTTAGTACTATCCTTTGAGAATGGTTGTAAGCTCTGCAAAATTGAAGGGTTTTCGCAGCATTCCATTCATTCCAGCCTTAAAGCAACGGTTTTTTATGCCTTCGAAATCTTCGGCAGTGAGTGCAATGATTTTCGATGGTTTCTTTTTGGGGTGGGTTACTTCAATTTTTCTCAATTCGCCGGCCACTTCAAAGCCGTCCATCCCGGGCATTTTAATATCGAGCAGAACCAGGTCGTAGTCTTTGACGCGATATTTTGCCAAAGCCGTTGAGCCTTCCCGAGCCACTTCAACCTCGTGACCCATACGCTCAAGGCTGGCTTTGGCCACCTTTTCGTTAATAAGATTGTCTTCAACCAGCAGAATTTTTATCCCCAGATTCTCGGGTTCATTTTTCAGCTCTTCCATTTTAAAACGGGCAGGAATCACTGCCCCAATTTCGTTGGCCAAATGCGAAAGAACGAGCGGTTTATTCAGGTAGCCCGAGTAGCCAGCCTCGCGTAGTGCTTCCTTTTTGTAAAGATTTGCAGCAGTAGATATAAGGATAAACTCGGCTCTTGATAAAGCTTCGATGCTCTTTAACCGCCTGATTTCCATCTTGTCAGTTACTTCCTGAAATTGACGTTGAATGAGAATGATGTCGTAAATTTCCTGATTGCGATGAGTCTCGAAATGTTGAATGAGCTCCATAGTTGTAGGGAAAGCTAAAACTTCGATGCTTAGTGTTTGAAGGTATTCGATCAGGATTTTGCGACTGATGTCGTGTTTTTCTATCACAGCAGCTTTGAGTCCGCTGAATGTGATGGATGCAGAAGAAGTGTTGAAATCCATCCGGCGGGTACTTTTTATAAAAATGGCTGAAAACCAAAAATGGCTTCCAATGTTCTCTTCACTTTTAAAGCCCATTTCGCCCCCCATGAGCTCACACATACGTTTCGACACCGCCAGACTTAATCCAGGCCCCCCAAAATCGAGAAATTTCTTTCGGTCAATTTTAGTCACTGTATTGTATAGAGCTTCCTGCTTCACCGGACTCATTCCAATGCCGGTATCTTCTACCCGGAACTTTAGTTTTATTTTTTCCAGTTTACTGCTTTCGGTTTCAACATATAAAGCCACATCCCCTTTGATGGTATATTTTACCGCATTTCGAACCAGGTTCAGAAGAATTTCTTTCAATCGAACCGGGTCGCCCAGAAGCAAATCGGGGATTCCAGGCTCTATATAAACCACAAATTCGAGATTTTTTTCTTTTATTTCGGGCTGAAAATACTCGGCAATGCCATGGACAATATCCTGAATGCTGAAAGGTACTTCGTCGAGTTCTATATTGTCGCTGGCAAGGCGGGCTCTGTCGAGAAGTGAGTTTACCGCAGTGAGCAAATTGCTGGTGCTGGTTCCAAAATCGACCATATATTCTTCCTGTTCCTTGTTAAGCTTGGTTTTTTTTAGCAAATCCGTCAGCCCCATAATTCCGTTCATAGGGGTTCTGATTTCGTGTGAAATGGACGACCAAAACTCCATTTTTGTGGTGTTAACACTGGCCAGAATGGTTGCTTTTTCCTTATTGGCCATTTTGAGTTGCCTCCTCATAAGGAGCAAATAAACTAATAAAATGGCAATAACAACAATAAGCAGTATGGGCAATATTTCTAAATTCGACATCATAGACACAACTTGATTAGGAGATATGAAGATACAATGTTTTAACCCCCTGATATATTTACGCATACCAACTTTTCAACACTTGTTTATGAATAATTTCGACCCTTTTGCACTTCGAAAAACCAAATTTCGAAAGTCAATTTATTTTCCAATCCCCAAAGCCTGCACATGCCATTATTTCATTCCTTTCTGTTGAATGCCTTGAATACATTGAATTTCTTTTAAAAACTTCAGAACGCAGGGGTTCGCTTTTTAAATGTTTTTTAGGAAAAAATGTTATGCAATCGTTTGAAATTCAATGGCTGGAAATATCTAATTTAGACTCGATATTTCATGAAATCAATACTTTTTTTTGTAACTTTGTGCCTCTTATTTTTAGAAAAATTCATATTAAAATCACATAATAATGAGTAAAGAAAACAAAGTAAAAAATGTTTATCTCTTCGGAGATAGAAAAGCCGATGGCAATGCTACCATGAAGAATCTTCTTGGGGGAAAAGGCGCCAATCTGGCCGAAATGAACTTAATCGGTGTGCCGGTTCCTCCGGGCTTCACCATAACCACAGAAGTTTGTACTGCCTACAATGAAAAGGGCCGCGATTATGCAGTGAACATGATTAAAAAAGAAGTGGAAGATGCTGTTGCAGCTGTGGAAAAAATGATGGGCACAAAGTTTGGTGACAAAAAAAATCCTTGTTTGTTGTCAGTTCGCTCTGGTGCCCGTGCTTCTATGCCCGGCATGATGGACACAGTTCTTAACTTAGGTTTGAACGACGAAGCTGTTGAAGGTATTGCCAAAAAAACCAACAACGAGCGCTTTGCCTGGGATTCTTACCGCCGCTTTGTTCAAATGTTTGGCGATGTTGTGTTGGGAATGAAACCCGAATCTAAAACCGATATCGATCCATTCGAAGAAATTATTGAACATGTTAAGGAAGAAAAAGGTGTTAAAACCGATAACGAACTTACTGTTGATGATTTAAAAGAATTAGTGAAAAGATTTAAAGCCGCAGTTAAAACCAAAACTGGTCACGACTTCCCAAGCGATCCATGGGAACAACTTTGGGGTTCTGTTATGGCCGTATTCGACAGTTGGATGAATCCAAGAGCCATCTACTACAGAAAACTTAACGACATTCCGGCTGCCTGGGGAACTGCAGTAAACGTTCAGGCTATGGTATTCGGAAATATGGGTTCCAACTCAGCTACCGGTGTAGCCTTTACCCGTGATGCCGGAACTGGCGAAAACCTTTTCAATGGCGAATATCTGATTGATGCTCAGGGCGAAGACGTAGTTGCCGGTATTCGTACTCCTCAACAAATCACCATCGAAGGATCGAGAAGATGGGCAATTTTGGCTGGTGTTACCGAAGAAGAAAGAGCTTCTAGATTCCCATCATTGGAAGAAGCTATGCCTAAGGTTTATGCCGAACTCAATGCAACCCAAAACAAACTCGAGCTTCACTACAGAGATATGCAGGATCTTGAATTCACAGTTCAGGATGGCAAACTCTGGATGCTTCAAACCCGTAACGGAAAACGTACCGGTGCTGCTATGGTTAAAATTGCCATGGACATGCTCAAAGAAGGAATGATTACCGAAAAAGAAGCCCTTTTAAGAGTTGAACCCAATAAACTAGACGAATTGCTTCACAATGTATTCGACAAAGGTGCTTTAGCCAGTGGAAAAGTAATCTCTAAAGGATTACCAGCTTCTCCGGGTGCTGCCACTGGTCAGATAGTTTTCTTTGCCGACGAGTGTGAAAAATATAAAAACTCCATCCTGGTTCGAATCGAAACATCTCCCGAAGACCTCGAAGGTATGAATATTGCCAACGGTATCTTAACCGCTCGTGGTGGTATGACTTCTCACGCCGCTGTTGTGGCTCGTGGTATGGGTAAATGCTGTGTTTCTGGCGCCGGTAATCTTCAGATCGATTACAAAACCAGAACCATGGTTGTGGATGGAAAGAAATTTAGCGAAGGCGATTGGATTTCGTTAAATGGTTCTACCGGCGATATTTACGAAGATAAAATTGCAACCATAAAACCTGAGTTAAGTGGCGATTTTGGCGACTTGATGAAATTGGCCGATAAACATGCAGTGATGTTGGTTCGTACCAATGCCGACACTCCCCACGATTCTAGAGTAGCCCGCGATTTTGGTGCTCAGGGAATTGGATTGTGCCGCACAGAGCATATGTTCTTCGAAGAAGAAAAAATCAAAGCCATGCGCGAAATGATTTTGGCCGATGATGAAGCCGGACGTCGTATTGCGCTTACTAAACTTCTGCCACTTCAAAGAAAAGACTTCGAAGGTATATTCCAGGCCATGCACGACCTGCCTGTTACCGTTCGCTTATTAGATCCACCATTGCACGAATTTGTTCCCCACGAAGAAGCCAATCAGAAAGAAATGGCTAAAGAAATGGGCGTTTCTGTAGCTAAAATCAAAGCCAAAGTAGAATCGTTGCACGAGTTTAACCCCATGTTGGGTCACCGCGGTTGTCGTTTGGGTAATACCTATCCCGAAATTACCGAGATGCAAGCCCGTGCCATCATCGAAGCGTGTTTAAATCTGAAAAGCCACGGCATCACTGCCATGCCCGAAATCATGATTCCTTTAACCGGAACCAAGAAAGAGCTTAAAATGCAGGAAGATATCGTTAGAGCAACAGTTACCAAGGTTTTTGAAGAAAGAAACGAAAGAATCGACTATCTGGTTGGTACCATGATCGAAATTCCACGTGCTGCATTAACCGCCGACGAGATTGCTGAGTCGGCTGAGTTTTTCTCGTTTGGAACCAACGATTTAACCCAGATGACTTTTGGCTATTCGAGAGACGATGCAGGTAAATTCTTACCTATCTATTTGAAAAAAGGCATCTTAGATCACGATCCATTCCAGGTTTTAGACCAGGTAGGGGTTGGTAGTCTCATGAGAATTGCAGTTGAAAAAGGAAGAAGAACCCGCCCCAATATCAAGATTGGTATTTGTGGTGAGCATGGTGGCGAACCCAGCTCTGTGGAATTCTGTAATACCTTAGGCTTTAACTATGTTTCATGTTCTCCATTCCGTGTTCCAATTGCTCGTTTAGCTGCGGCTCAGGCCAATATTAAACAAAGTAAATGGGATGCAGAGGTAGCCAAAGAAACCTTGAAGAAAAGTGCTAAAAAAGTTTCTGAAGCCGTTGAAACCGAGTTCGAAAACGTAGAAAAAGAAGCTAAAAAAGCTGCAAAAAAAGCCCGTAAAGAAGCTGAGAAAGAAGTGAAAAAACTTAAAGATGAAGCCAAAATCGTTCTGACTAAGTTTGAAAAAGAACTGAAAAATCTCAGAAAAAAATAATTAGGAATTTAATATTAAAAAGGCTGCCCAATTTGGATTGTGGCAGCCTTTTTTAGTGTGTTCAAGTGCCATTAAAAGTCTATTTTATCACCCCCAGGTCTTTACCAACTTTGGTGAATGCAGCTACGGCTTTATCCAAATGGTCGGTTTCGTGGGCTGCCGACAATTGAACCCGAATGCGTGCTTGTCCCTTGGCAACCACAGGATAATAGAAACCAATCACATAAACGCCTTCGTTTAGCAAGTTGGAAGCGAAGTCTTGCGATAGTTTTGCATCGTAAAGCATCACAGCGCAAATGGCCGATTTGGTTGGTTTAATATCGAAACCGGCAGCAAGCATTTTGGTCATAAAATACGCGGTGTTTTTGTGCAGCTTCTCTTGCAACTCGTTGGTCTCGTTCATCATATCGAACATTTTAATTCCCGCATTCACCACAACCGGTGGCAAAGAATTGGAGAACAAATATGGACGTGAACGCTGACGAAGCAAATCGATAATCTCTTTTTTTCCTGTGGTAAACCCGCCAATGGCACCACCAAAAGCTTTACCCAATGTGCCGGTAATAATTTCAACCTGTCCACGAACATTAAAAAGTTCGGTAACTCCGCGGCCTGTTTCGCCCACCACGCCTGCGCTGTGGCACTCGTCGACCATGACCATGGCATTGTATTTATTGGCGAGTTCCACTATTTTATCCATTGGAGCCACATTTCCATCCATCGAAAAAACGCCATCGGTAACAATTAGACGGAAACGATGCTTTTGTGCAGCAATTAACTGCGCTTCCAGATCGGCCATATCGGCATTGTTATAACGGTATCTTTCAGCTTTCGACAGCCTAACACCATCAATAATTGATGCGTGGTTCAGTGAGTCGGAAATAATGGCATCGTCGACACCCATCAATGGTTCAAAAACACCGCCGTTGGCATCGAAAGCTGCAGCATAAAGAATGGTGTCTTCGGTGCCAAAATAATCGGCTATTTTTTGCTCAAGCTCTTTGTGAATATCCTGAGTTCCGCAAATAAACCGCACCGACGACATTCCATATCCACGCTCATCGAGAGCATCTTTAGCGGCCTGAACCAATTTGGGGTTATTGCTTAAACCCAAATAGTTGTTGGCGCAAAAATTCATAACTTCCTGTCCGTTAGCCACATTGATGATGGCTCCCTGTGGACTGGTGATGATTCGTTCGTTTTTGAATAAACCGGCTTCTTTAATATCGGCCAGTTCTTTTTGTAAGAATTCCTGAAAACCTTTATACATATTTTTAAATTTTTAATTTCTCAATTTTGATGGGCGAATTTACAAAAATATCTGTGATGGCTTGATATTCAATACTGTGTAAAATACTGAATTTGAAGTAATACCGAAAGCATATATGTAATACCGTGTTCCGAACTATTTCGGATGTCCAAAAAGAAGCTGTTTTTCAACCATTTTTTGGCTGGTTGATAATCGTAAATTTAAAAATTCCAAGATATTACGGGAATGTTGTCAAAAAACTTCGTGTCGACGATGTCCACTATTCCATTTCATTTCAATAATTTTCGGGTTTCAACATCTTGCAAAATGCTCATTTGATGTATTGCAATGCGGTTTAGTTTTATCAATCTATCTTTTTGGGGTATGTTTTCATCAATAAAAACAGCGTTTAAATTTTCCATATTCGACAAACAAATTAATTCGTTAATTCCGGCATAATCGCGAATATTTCCTTTTAAATCGGGGTTTTCGTCGCGCCATTGTTTTGCTGTAATTCCAAACAAAGCTACATTTAATACATCGGCTTCGTTGGCATAAATTATTGAAGTTTGTTGTGCTGAGAGTTCTGCCGGAATTAGATTTTGTTTAATGGCATCGGTATGTATGTGATAATTCAGTTTTGCTAATTCACGCTTTGCAGACCAACCAATTTGTTTTTGTTCATCTTCTTTTAAGCGTTGAAATTCTTTGATTTAATACAATTCAAACTCAACCGAAACCCAACTTGCAAATTTAAACGCAATATCTCTTTGGGCATAAGTACCTGCTCCATTTCCATTTCTTGTAATTATCCCTATTGAGTCAGTAAGCTCAATCCATCGTGTAGGACTCATTGTAAAAGCATTACTTCCAGCTTCTTTCAAGAGGGGGTCGAAATCGACCCCCCTAAAATCAGGATTGTTTAATTGCTCCCAAAGCCCCGGATACTCCAATGTGTTTTTGAGTCTCATCCAATTTTTCACCACATCTTTGGGTTCAATAGCATTTTTTTGTTTAGCAATGTCTGTAATGCTTATATAGTCAGTACCATTCATATTTAAAGTACGAATTGGTATTTCTTTTACTATTATGTTGTTTGTTTGCGCCATGTTACTTTCATTAAAAAAATTGAACTTTTTAATTACGGCAAATTCGGCATAATTACTGTTTTCTGTTTTTAAACCCATCGAATTCGATGGGTTTAAAGTGGTCGGATTCAACCACTTTAGATTTTCTAATTACCCCGAATTCGGGGTAATTAAAATCAGGATTATACATCTCTTCCCATATTCCTAAAAACTCAATTGTTTTCTTGTTACGCAGCCATTTTTCTATAAGTGCCAATCCGTTTTCAATATATCTAACTATATCAGTGAGAGAAATATAATCTTTTTCTCCTACACTAATTATAGTAACTTCTGTTCCTTTTACATTAATTTTTGCCATACTTTTATTCTTTCTTTTTCATAAAATTATTGATACTTAGGCCTTGCATAATGTCAAACACATTTTGATCGGGACTTCCATCGGGGCGTGCTTTTTTTTATTCGAATAGTTCTTTCTTGCCTGTTTTCTTTGCTCCTTCAAGGTCTTTGTCGCCAATATCTTTTGCTTCGATAAAACCAACCGGAATCCCGCTATCAGAACGGGACAAGTTATCTTTTTTTGTCAAGATGTAGTCAGGTGCTCCGCAACTTTGTCGCTTCGGTTCATTGGTTGCTCTGATAGCAGGTACAATACTTTCAATAAGTTGTTCCAAAATCCCCCGAAAAGTATGTTCAGTTGCATTTCCAGCTTTGAACTTTTGATTTATATTGGCATGTATTGGTCTAAATTCATATCGTTAAATCCGTTTCATATAGCTGCAAAGGTGTAATTTTCCGGTGGTATGTCGGCATAAAAACGGCTCTTTTGCAAACTTCGGGCGAACGTTTTCTTGTGTGGTTTGAATTTTTTTTTGTTTTATGCGGGGGCTGTCGATTAAATCGTCTTTCTTTTTTATCTTTTAACAAGCTGTTTGCAGCGATTGCTCTATAATATTGTATATTTACAAAAGCATTCAGTTTCAGATAAAACCACTATTATTAATTAGTAAAATTTGACATTATGAAAAATATTTTCGTGGGAATAGTTATTGTTTTTATGCTGACAGCCGGTTGCAAAACATACACTCTAAAAACTGTTTATCCAACTCTGAACGATGGGAAATATGATACCGAGTTTCCATATAAAACATGTTCCAAGCAACTGAGCGAGATTGCCAAAACGGTGAAAAAGCTTCATTGTATTGCCGAATACAAAACCTATGTTTTCACTCCGGAAATGATTGTAACACGAGGTGATATAACCAAAGAAATTCTAAAGAACGACGCTGTAATCAAGAAATTCAATTCGGAAAGTGTTATTGGAACTGCTACCATCATCTATTTCGATCAAACGAAAATTGCCTTGATGGCCTCCGCTCATGTGGTGAACTATCCCGACACTGTTTTTAGTTATTACGAAGGCGACGAGAAGGAAGGTCTCGAGATTCTTCATTCTATTTCCATAAAGAGTCGTCAGTTGAACTATGTTCGCGACTTGCCCCTCAAAGAAAATCTGGAAATTTTAGCCATTGACGAAAAAGAGGATATCGTGGTACTGGGTCAGGAGATAGATGTGCAGCGAAGCAGCGAGATTCATGTTTTCGACTATCCGCTGGGCGATTCCGACGAGCTTGAATGGGGAAGCTTTGTTTACATTATGGGATATCCTTCGGGATATCAAATGATTACAAAAGGAATTGTAAGTCTTCCGGGGGGTGCCTACAAAAAGGATTTTCTCATCGATGGATTGTTTAATAAGGGAATTAGCGGGGGGATCGTATTGGCTGTTCGCGATGGTGTTCCGAATTTCGAAATAGTGGGTATGGCAAAATCGGTGGCTGCCAATTACGAAAATGTGCTGGTGCCTGAGCAAGAAAGTCATGTGAAAAAATACAACCCTGGCGAACCCTATACAGGCAATGTATTTGTGAACATGCAGAAAGATATCAGCTACGGAATCACTTATTCAGTGGCCAGCAATATCATTAGGGAATTTTTGGAGAAGCACAGAATTGAATTTGCCGAAAAGGGCTATATTTTTTCCGAATTTCTAAAGAAACCAGTAAAACTACCTGAAAACCCCGAATAACTATTCGGCAGTAATCAGCTTAAATCCAATGCCATGCACATTCAGGATTTCCAGCGTTGGATCTCCTTTGAGATATTTGCGCAGTTTTGTAACGTAAACATCCATGCTTCGGGCGTTGAAGTAACTGTCGTCGAACCAGATTTTTTTCAGAGCATCGCTGCGGTCGAGGGTTTCGTTTTTGTGCATGCAGAGCAACTCGAGTAAGGCTGCTTCTTTGCTGGTGAGTTTTTGATCCAGCTCGTCGATGGTGAGAATATGGCGAACCACATCGAATTTATATTTTCCAATTTGGTAAAAATCAGGGGTTTTGGCCGATTTTTTATTCTGGGCACGCCGCAAAATGGCTTCGATACGAGCCAGCAATTCGTCCATATGAAAGGGTTTGGTAAGATAGTCGTCGCCACCCACATTAAAGCCTTCCATCACATCTTCCTGAAGCGATTTGGCGGTGAGAAACAACACCGGAATCAGAGTATCGGTCTTTCTAATCTCACGGGCCAGTGTAAATCCATCCATCACAGGCATCATAACATCCAAAATAAGGAAATCGAAACTCGCAACTTTAAACTGCTCCAGGGCTTCTTTGCCATTGACACACAAGGTGCAATTAAAATTTTTGGCATCGAGGTAAGCTTTCAAAACTGTGCCTAAGTTTTTATCATCTTCGGCCAAAAGAATATTTAATTTGTCGGACATATTACTTTTAATTTAGTGGTAAATAAACGCTAAAAGTACTACCTTTTTTCAATTCACTGTCAATTGTTATCTTGCCGTGGTGCTTTTCGACCACTGTTTTAACATAACTTAACCCCAAACCGAATCCTTTTACATTGTGCAGGTTACCGGTGGGCACTCTGTATAGTTTATCGAATATTTTTTTCTGGTTCGATTTGTTGATTCCTATTCCATTGTCTTTAATACTGAAGACCACGCCATGAGCCACATTGATTGTTTTTATTAAAATAATGGGAGCCCAGGGGGTATATTTTATCGCATTATCAAGTAGATTGAATACAATATTGGTAATGTGGACTTTATCAGCATGAAGAACAGGAAATTCGGCAGTTAAATCCATATCTATTTTCCCGCCTTTTTTCTCTATCAGCAAATTCACTTTCTGGGTGGCATCGGTTATAACCGAGTGAATATTGATTTCTTCCTTTTTCAAAACCACTTCTCCTTTTTGTAGACGTGCACTCTGCAGAATTCTTTCCGCCATGCCACTCAGGCGGTCGTTTTCTTCGCTAATAATATTCAAATACACATCGTAAACTGCCGAATTCTTCACCACGTCTTTATCCATCAGGGCCTGACAAGCCAATGAGATGGTAGAAATGGGGGTTTTGAATTCGTGGGTCATGTTGTTGATGAAATCGTTTTTAATTTCTGAAAGCTTTTTCTGCCTGAAAACGGTGGTTATTACATAGGTAAACGAGAAGATGATGGTGAGAATGAGAATGAGGGAGAGTACCAACAGAACCCAGATTCGGGTTATGAGATATTCCCTTTCGTTCGGAAAATGAACCATGAGCAAATTCTGGGGGCTGAACACTTCGCCCGGAAACAGTAAATATCGAAACGACGAAGCAAGCAATTCGCGCGGATATTGTCCGGATTTTTGCAGAATAAGTTTGTTGCGGGCCGGGCAAAATACGCCAAATTCATATTGTGTGTTGATGCCCAGATTTCGAAATTCGATTTTTAGCAGACTGTCGACCAAATTCCGGCTCACCCGATTTTCAATGAGACTTGGGTCGCGGGGAATGGTATTGAACAGTTTTTCCATTAAGCTGCCTGGTTGTTGCCCTTTTCCGGCTCGCGATTGATGGGTTAACATGGGCTGATTTCCGAACGCTCTGAATTCGTCTGTGTGAAGCAGGTTGAGCGAGTCGCGCTTTATCCAGTTGCCCTTGTCCATCTTAATACCCTTTTTTCTCAATTGGGTCATATTGGCTCTGTCGATTCTGTCGAGCTGAAAAATTACTTTTTCCACCGCATTGTCCACATCTCTTACGAAAAGGGCTTCACGCACCATAATGGCATTTTTTATCCAGTAAACCTGAATAATGACCAATGCAATCAATGTGACCGACATGATGCTGATGATGAAATAAATGATTTTCTTGTTCAATTCTGCGGTGTTTTTGGCAAAAATATGAGGATAAATATTTAGTACTCTACCCTTAACTTTCTTTAACGCTTGTTAAACCCGCTTAACATCTCTAACACTTTAAGCACTATATATTTGCATCAGTGTTTAACACATTGATTTTCTCATAACAAGCGGGTTGTGAAACCGGCCATTATAATGATTTGATTTTGATTTTTGGTTTATGCAGGCTTCCCCCCAAGAAGGCCTGCATTTTTCTTTTTAGATGGACAGATGGAGACTGTTTTAACCCGATAGTTACCGAGTAAATTACCTAATCGCCAATCGATAACACTTTGTCGCGGAGCTCTTCGGCATCGATGCTAAAATCAACATTTCCAAACAAATCGATAACAGTGGGTGCCAAAGGTTTGATATAGGTATACAAAAAACTCGATTGGGCAGTTTCTGTGTTGATAACCACTTTCTTTTTATCTGATTTCTCAATAAAGAAAACTATAAACGAAAGGAAGATGGTAGCTTTAACCACCCCAAATACAAATCCGCCCAGTTGGTTCAGAATGCCCAGTGCAGTTAGATTCACCATTTTCTCCAATAGTTTTCCAATCAGGCTCACGGCAATCACTGTAAGAACAAAAGTGACCAGAAAGCTCACAAGCTTAAGGTATTTGGTAGTCATGCCCAACGATTCGCGGAGAAACTCGGCAGTGACATCGGAGAAATAAATACTGAGAAATATACCGAGAAGCAGTGCCACCACTGAAGATATTTCAACGATGAGTCCTTTTTGAAATCCGCGATAGGCGAACCAAGCCAAAGGAATGATGAAAAAAAAGTCTAAAACTCCCATATGTCATTATTTAGAATACTTCAATCGCTTGGTGAGTTCTGTGGAGAACACAAACTCATTGAGGCTCACATTATCGCTGTCCAGAATCTCGTCGCGGTTTCCCTGCCAGCAAATTCTTCCATCGTTCACAAAAATAATATTGTCGCCCATCTTAAGTACCGAGTTCATATCGTGACTGTTTACGATGGTTACAATGTCGTACTCTTCGGTTATTTCGTTTATGAGCTCGTCGATAACTCCGGCGGTGTTGGGGTCGAGGCCGCTGTTGGGCTCATCGCAAAAAAGATATTGGGGATTGTTGGAAATGGCGCGGGCAATGGCAACGCGTTTTATCATTCCGCCACTCAACTCACCGGGCATCAGCTTGTTGGCATTCACAAGTTTCACGCGGTTTAAAACGGTATTTACCCGTTCGAGCTTTTCTTCCAAAGTCATTTCGGTGAACATATTGAGCGGAAACATCACATTCTCTTCCACCGAATAGCTGTCGAAAAGGGCACCCCCCTGAAAAAGCATCCCGATTTCTTTTCGAATCTCTTTTCTGTTTTTCAGGTTCATATCGGAGAAATTTCTTCCATCGAAATCAATATGGCCCTGATCCACCTCGTACAAACCCACCAAACATTTCAGCAAAACAGTTTTACCGGCTCCGCTTTTTCCTATAATGAGATTGTTTTTCCCTTTCTCGAATTTGGCCGACACATTTTTCAAAACCATTTTATCGCCAAAATATTTCGATATTCCTATGGCTTCAATCATATGAGAATGGTTTGAGTGAGTATTAAATTGAATACAATAATAAGGATGCTGGCATAAACCACTGCTTTGGTCGACGCGCGTCCTACCTGAATAGAGCCGCCCTTGATTATATAACCCTGAAAGGCAGAGATGCTTACTATGATAATGGCGAAAACCACCGTTTTGATGAGTGCATAAAACACCGTAAAAGCATCGAACCAGCTGCGAAGTCCCAGAATGTACTCCGCAGGCGTGAAAAGATTGGTAAAAGTTGCTATTAAATATCCCCCAAAAATGCTCACCACCATGGAGAAAACAATGAGTGCAGGATTGATAAGAATTGCCGTAACTAACTTGGGAAATATGAGAAAATTGGCGGAGTTAATACCCATAATTTCAAGCGCATCAATTTGTTCTGTAACCCGCATGGTTCCAATTTGTGAAGCAATACTCGAGCCCACTTTGCCAGCCAGAATCAGACTAATCATGGTGGGGCTAAACTCCAGAATGGCCATTTCGCGGGTGGAGTAACCTACCATTTTCATGGGAATCAATGGGCTGTCAATATTATAGGCAACCAGAATGGAAACTACGGCACCCATGAAAATAGATATAATAACCACTATTCCAAAGGAATCGACGCCAATGGCATAGAATTCGGTGAGTAGTTGCTGATAAAATACACGTCTTTTTTGGGGCCTGGAAAGTACCTGCCACATAAAGATTAGATATCTGCCTGTTTGTTGAAAAAACTTCATTTGCCGGTTTTTAGTTTTCTTGTTTCAAATGATTCCCAAAACAATCAGCAGTTTCTACTGAAAGCTGACGGATTTCGGGAGTCAGACGATTCGAAATCATTCATCATAAATAGGTTATCCTTTGCGTGTTCACAATTTACGACCGGGCTAAATTACAGATATTGTTTATATGAGCCAACGCATTTTTCAGCACATTCTCAGGCATTTTTTCTATTCAGAAAACTGTTGTATGCTGTAGTTCTCCCATTTTTCTAAAATCTGGCTCAAATCGGCCGGAAATTCCGATTCGAATAACAAATGTTCGCCGGTAGTGGGATGAATAAAACCCAGAATGCGCGCATGAAGCGCCTGACGGGGCATGATGGCGAAACAGTTATTTACAAAATGCTTGTATTTGGCAA
Organism: Draconibacterium orientale; assembly: GCA_020718205.1. GTDB lineage: Bacteria > Bacteroidota > Bacteroidia > Bacteroidales > UBA12170 > UBA12170. The sequence continues at coordinate 8,787 of DYSN01000023.1, read as the reverse complement.
AAGTGGTGCCTTTTAGTATTTCGTTTCCCCCATATCGGGCATCGTTAAAAAGCGGATGTTTTAAGAAAGTCATATGGGCGCGGATTTGGTGGGTTCTGCCTGTTTCGAGCCTGCATTCCACCAGAGTTACATAGCCATATCGCCTGATAACGTTGTAATGCGTAATCGCATGACGCCCAATGTCGTTGGCAGGGAAAGCCATCATTTGCATTCGGTTCGAAGGGTTTCGGGCAATCGAGGCATTTATGGTTCCGGCATCATTTTTCAAATCGCCCCAAACCAAGGCAGCATATTTTCTGTCGAGCGAATGGTCGTAAAACTGTTTGGCCAAGCGGGCCTGAGCCAACTCGTTTTTGGTAACCACCATCAATCCGCTGGTATCTTTATCGATTCGGTGAACCAGAAAGGGTTCGCAGGTTTCGTTATTTTGCTCAAAATGGTATTTCAAAGCATGTAACAGGGTTCCTGTAAAATTTCCATGACCGGGATGAACCACCATGCCGGGAGCCTTATTCACAATGACCAAATCGGCGTCTTCATAAACAATGTTAAGGGGAATATTTTCGGCATAAATGGTGGTATCGCGGGGCGGATAGGTTAAAACGATGGTGATTATATCGCCGGGTTTTACCTTGTAGTTCGACTTCACCACTTTCTCGTTCACGAGAACATTGCCTGCTTTTGTTGCTTGTTGTATTTTATTTCGGGTGGCATTTTCTATTCTTGCCATCAGAAATTTATCAATCCGAAGGACAGACTGGCCGCGGTCGGCCACGATGCGATAATGCTCGTAAAGCTCTTTTTCCTCGTTTTCTTCCTGTTCTATAGGTTCTTCAAAATAATTTTCTTCTATCATATATCTTTGTGAACCCTTGTTTTAACGTGCTTGTTTAATAAGTTTCCGGGTAACGGTTTCGCCTGTTTGTGGGTCGGTGAGTTTTACAATATAAACTCCGTTAGAAAGTGATTCAAGCATCACCAGCGATTCGGCTCTTCTGCTATAAACTTGTTGTCCGCCAATATGATAGATATCGAGCCAAAGCTCGTCCGGGTTTTTGCCGGGCCAGTTAAAATACAGATAGTCGCCCATCAATGGGTTTGGGTAAATCTTTAGTAAATCTGGTTTTGATTCTTGAACACCCACATAACCAATGCTTCCAAAAACTGGTCGAATCATGAGAGAGCCCTCGTAGAGAGAACTGTTCCATTCGGAGCCGGTATTATAAAATAAATACTCGTGACTGTCGTGGGCAAAGTCGAAACCAATATTCAGATTATCGGCAGTAATTTGCTCAAAACCCACATAAAACTCATTGGCTAAAACTATGGAAGTATCCAAATCGAAGGTAATGTATTTGTAAAGACCAGCGTCAAAAGCCACCTTCAGTGTTTTTTTATACAGAACTTCTTCGGGCTCCAGGTTCTTCCAAACCATTAAATAGAAATATTGCTCGTTGGCCGAAGTGAGGGTGGGATTGAAATAGATTTGAACCTTGCTCAAAGTATCTTTTGAATTTAGTTTAAACTGTAAAGCCGCTTTTCCGCTGCTATTGCTTAATCCGTATCCCGCTTCGGGTGTTCCATCGTCGTAAGCGTAATAGTCGCCAAATTCCTGAATTCGAACCACTGTATCGCCAATTCCGGTAAAACCAATATCGTTCACAGTGTGTGTTATGGCATAGGTTTTAAAAGTTTCGTTATAGATGGAGAAAAACATATCGATGATAGGATTCAGGAAACCTGGATATCGGGAATATCCTGACTCTGCAAAGGGGAGAATGTCAGCGGAGCCGCCATTGTAAATACTGTCCTGATTGGTTTGCCCCGAAATTTTGAAGGAATAGGTTGAAGTATAAACTTCATCGTCCAGATTGCTGATATACACGCTATCCAAAGATTCTTTCATGCTGTTGGTAGGGTCGTTGCGATATTGACGGTAAGGCATGCTTTCGTATCGTTTTATCATGCTTGGGGGTTCGCTGATAAAAGCAATTTTGCGGTAGCTGCTGTCGGTGATGGTTCGGTTATAGTCGAACCAAACCAGGTCGATATTCCAGTGGTCGCAGTTTCCTTGCCAGTCGGGCTGACTGTTTCCGGCAAGACTGGCCATGTTGTGAAATCTGAATTGAAATCCGGAGTGATAATATCGTGCACTGTCGTTCACAGCAATAAAAACCTGCTGAGCATAGGTTCCGGCATTTGCAAATAAGCTATCGAGGGTTGTTCCTTCGGAGCTCCAGACTTCATCCCATTGGTCGTGAGCCGGCGAATAGAATTCGAGTGTAAGTTTATCTGTTTCTTCTGGAGCATTGCCTTGTCCCTGGGGTTGATAATAAAAACTAAAATAGATGCTGTCGCTCACCAAAACCGGACGTAACACAGGATCCATAAGACTATCGAGACGAATAGGCTGGGAGAGGAGCGTATCGGCTGGAAACGAATAAGGGCCGGCATTGCTGTGAATTTTTCCGCTTCCATCCATGGCATCGAAGGTTGCCACGCCCAAATCGGGGGGGAAATACTGGTATTTCTTGTTTACATAAACATTTATCCCCAGCCATCTTTTTGAATCGGGGTAAAGGCTGTATTGATTGAAATCGTCGAAAAATGGCAGAAACATGGGCTCGGCCATCTGATTTTTTAAGCTATTGGGGTTAGAATTGTTATAAAACTCACGAAGTACAGGATCTGTTTGTAGGGGCAATAGTGTTTCCTGTGCTGATATCCGGTAACCAAAAAATACCAGAAAGGTTATCATATAATAATACTTATTCATCATTAAAAATCGAAATTTTCTTCTTCCATACTTGTTGTATCAATTGCAATACTGTCAACAGCTCTGTAATAATAGGCCAGTGAGTCGTAGCTAAAACCGCGGTTTATGGTGATTTTTATCGAGATGGGTGTTCCGGCTGTCAATAAACCTGGATTGTCGGGATTCGATAAAGGTTCTTGGTCGTAAACAATATAGGTTGCATTTTCCTCTTTGATAAGTGTATCTAATCTTCCAATATTGAAAGAGCTTTTGAGAATGGCTTCTTTGGCTTTATCCACAGGTTTTCCCAGTAAATAGGGCACAGGAACACCTTGATTGCTCAACCCGTTTCCGGCAACAATGGTGATGGCCGATCCGCTGGGAATTTTTTCCCCCTGCCGAATGTTTCTGCCCGACAATCGCTGTCCAATGATGGCATTAAGAGCCATATCATTTTCAAAAACAAGCTTTTCTACTTCAAGATGCGAAAACTTGATCACATCAATGGCGCGACGAACGCTTAAATCAATCAGATTGGGCATTGTAACCATTTCTGGCATTTTAGCCACAATGGATAGGTATATTTTTCGGCCGGTTTTTACTTTGCCTCCCGCTGTGGGGTGCTGAAAAGCCACTGTTCCGGGTTTTTGTTGTGAATCGAACAGACTGTCGGCAATAATAAATTGCAGGTTATTCTTATCGGAATTTTCTACCAGAGAATCGGCATCGCAACCCGACAAGGCCGGAATCACAATAACTTCTCCATTTAGGGTATAAATATCCAACCCCTGAATAATGAGAAAAATCAGCACAATTCCAAGTATAAATGCCAAAGCCAAATGCCTTAAAAAAACTTTACTCGTAAAGAAGGATATAATTTTCATAGAAACTTACTTCAACCACTAATTAAACTAACTAAAGGATGCATTATTGCAATGGGCAAAGATAATATTTCTCAACTTATTTCTCTGCAATAATTAACAGCAGGTCATGGCAATAAAAAAGTCTGCCTAAAACTGGGCAGACTTCATCTCCATTCAATAGCGAGTTTTCATTAAGGGTCTAAATAAAAGTTGATGAGCTAATTAAGTGGTGATTGGTTATAAGAAAGAGTGGAATTATATTATCTTTTTTGGTTAGGCTTAAAAATTTGCGGTAAAAATTCCGTCGGTTATGCTTTGGCTTGCCCCGGTGGTGTTAACTCCTGTGAAAGAAAACGATCCTTTTACTTTAGTTGCAGTGAGTTCTGTAATAGTAATAGTTCCGCTTCCCACCAAACCGTTGGCCATATAGGTATCGTTTTGATCCAAACCTGCTGTCCAGCGAAGTTGATGTGCTATGCCGGCAGCCATTTGATAGGTGCCGGTTTGGTGAATGCCATAGAGCAATATTGATGCTTGTTTGGCATTGGCATCGCTCCCGGTAATATTGATAACGCCATTGGTATTAACAGCCTGAACAGCCAGCGATGCACTCCATGACACTCCGTCAGCTTTAAGGGTAATTGATCCGTCGGTTAAAATTGGGTTTTCGGGCATTGTTTCATCCGATTTGGTGCAGCTGGCTAACCCCAGAAATAGAAGGGCTATCATCGCTAATGTAAATTGTCTCATGATTTTCATAGTGATTCGTTTTGATTTCCGAAATAAAGATTAACAGGCCAAAGGTAGTTTAGTCAGAAAGAATCATCAATACGACACATGGCGTATTTGCCAGGGAAGCCCGGCGGAACAAAGGGGCGTGGAATTAAAAAAACCCCATCGAATGCTTTACATTCAAGGGGGCTTCTGAAGTTTTTCAGTATTGGATATCACGAATTCAACCAGTTGTTTTTATCCGCTTTTTGTACCGCTTCAATTTTATTGCGAACCTGGAGTTTACGATAAATATTCTCGATATGCTTTCTTACAGTCCCTGGCGAAATAATCAGGTTGTCGGCAATTTCCTGATAATTAAGCCCTTTGGAAAGTTGCTCCAACACATCGGTTTCACGACTGCTCAGTGGGTTTTCTTCCAGCGAATCGGTAAATTGTGGGGGATTTCGTAGCAGCTTCAGAGCTTTTCCTGCGATGGTTGGTGTCATGGGGGCGCCGCCTTCCATCATATCGCGCAGGCCTTTCGACAGTTCTTCGAGCCCTGTTTCTTTTAAAAGATAACCATCGGCACCCGCCTGAATGGCCTTAAAGATATTCTCGTCATCGTCGAAAATGGTTAACATCACTACTTTGATATGGGGATATTTCGATTTCACTTTGTTGGTAGTGGTTATGCCGTCCATCAGTGGCATTTGAATATCCATAAGAATAATATCGACCTGATGATAGTTTTCCAACTTTTTGAGCAGAACTTCGCCATTCTCTCCGCTAAACTTCACTTCGAAATCTTTGAAAAGGCTCAACTTGTCTTGTATACTTCTGAGCAAGAAGCTGTTGTCTTCGGCAATGGCTATTTTAATTTTCTTTATCATAGTGGCAAAGCTAAGGTGTTGTGGTTTCAAATGAAATACGATGAATGCCCTATATTACACTTCGCTGACACGAAATTTTTATGGTCGTTCCCTGTCCGGGATGGCTGCTAAAATCATATCCGGCTCCAATTTCCTGAGCTCTGGTTTTCATATGATTCAGCCCATTGGTTCGTTCGAGTTCTTCAACCACCACTCCTTTGCCTTTGTCCGCAATTTGAATGACAATGTTTTCGTTCTCATCGAATATGGTAATGCCTATTTCTTTGGCTTCGGAATGTTTTATGGCATTATTCACTGCTTCCTGAATAATTCTGAACAGCTTGATGCCGGTTTCGCTGTCCAATGCCAACTGTTTTTTTGCGGAAACAAGGAGCGAAAAATGAATATGTTGAACGAGGCTTTTTGCCTTGGATATAAAACTCGAAAGTTTCAGCTCCAAATCGTTGAGATTGATGCTTTCTTTGTTCAAAGCCCAAATGGTATCTCTGAATTCGTCGATGGTTGAAGCCGAAAACGCTTTGATTTCCTGCAATTTGGCAGTCACCTGTTCCTTCGAACCATTTTGAGCTGTGTAGCGCGCCATGTCAATCGACGAGATGATAAAGGTGAGTTGAGAGCCAATATTATCGTGTAAATCGCGGCTGATTCTAAGCCTTTCGCCCTGAATTTGACTTTTGATTTTTATCTCAGCCAACTCGTCCTTCAAACGGGCTTCTTCCTGAAGTCGTTTCTGTTTAAACTTGAACTTGCGGTAATTTTCAACAGCACCCAGAATGATGAAAACCATCACCCCCAAAATGATAATTAGCTGATAGTTTTTTTGCTTTAGGTTGAGCAGATTCTGAACAATCTCTTTCTCTTTTTTCTCGCTCTCATACTTGGTTTTCAACTCTTCGACTATCTTGTTGTTCTCTATTTGAAACAACTCATCGGTTATGGAATCCGATTTAATTTTATACTCCATGGCCTTTTCGAAATTTCTTGCCAGAGAGTAATAGCGGCTCCATGCATCGTAGTTTTGACTCATCCGCTGCAAGGAATGGCAGCTGTCGGCAAAATTTTGCGCCTTGGTCAGATGAAATTCCACATGGGCTTTTATTTCGGGGGATAACTGGCCTTTGTCCATATAAAACTGAGCCATATTGTTGTGAACCAGCGATAAACCATCGAAATTATCCAGTTGCTGGTACATTTCAATGGCTTGGTCAGAATAAGCTATTGCCTTGTCGAATTGCTTTTTTTGGGAGTAAAGACTGGCTAAATTGGAATAAATGAGTGCGCGCGAACGCAAATCGCTGGTTTGTTCCGTAAGTTTTTCGGCTTCCAAATGGTGTTCAATTGATTGGTCAATCTGCCCCAGATGGGTTTCAACGCCTGCAATATTTACCAATGCAGTGTAAGTGTAGCGGGTATTTTTGTTTTTTACGGCATAGTCATAGGCTTTTTGGTGATAAATGAGCGCGTTCTCGTAATTCTTCATCTCCTTGAAAATACCCCCCAGATTGTCATAAACAATAAAGTATTTATCTTCCAGATTGTTGGCTTCCAAAATTTTAATGGCTTCCAACACATAAACCGAAGCTTGCTCAAACTTTCCCATTTCAGAATAACAAACCCCAATTTTGCTCAGGCTCGATATCAATTGGTTGGGATCGTTCTGATTTTTACGGATGGCATAAGCTTTCAAATTGTAGTCTAAACCCATTTGGTAATCGCCTTTGAGGGTGTAAAGAATGCTCAAATCGTTGTAGGCATTGGCAATAAGCACAGAATCGCCCATTTCAAGAGCCAGATTAAGCCCTTCCTCACCATAACTCTTAGATTTTTCCACATCGCTGTAGCTCAGATAATAGCACAAATCGGACAGTACCTTTATTTTCTCCTTGCCTTTAAGATCGTTTACAATGGACTCTAAACTATCGGTTTTGGCTTTTTGACCAAAGGTGTGAATTGTCATAAGCAGCACCATCATTAAAGAGATGTTTCTCAAATATTGTAATGCTATCATTGAATTCAACTTATTGTTTATCTGTACTTTATTATTTATTATCATGCCACACAAATTAATTTTTCTAAATGAAATACCAGTTATGGGGTTGGGTACAAATTAATATTCGCAATAATCATTCGTTCGGGAGAGATTGGTTGGCGGGGTTTGATGGGGCTAATTTATTTAAAAAAAGGAGCAGAAAATATTTCGATTTTTCTGCTCCCTGCATTTCCGGATTTTATTTAAACGATGATTCGTGGCTCGTAAAGTTGAACCTTTTTCATCAGAATATCAACATATTGGGCTCTTTTGTAGGCATAGGGGTCTTTGCTATTCACTTTCGCAAGTTTTCCTTTAAAGTCATCGATTGATGTATAGCTTTTTTCGTCCATCCAATTTTCGATTTCTTCGAGAATAACTTTCAAATAATCGAGTCCGTTCTGATACAAAGTGCTCACAATCTGAACAGCATCGGCGCCGGCCAGCAGCATTTTTATCACATCTTCGCTATCGAGAATTCCTGTATTGGCCACCAGATTGGCTTTTACTTTGGAATGAAGAAGACCCATAAAGCGCAGCGACAGACGATAATCGCCTTTTCCGCTGTCGTTGAAGTGAAAGCTCATGCTTTCGCTATCGATGTCGATGTCGGGCTGAAAAAGCTTGTTGAACAATACCAAAGTATCTACGCCAGTTCCATCCATAAGATGAGCAAAGCGGAGGGTATTGGTATAATAGGGGCTCAATTTCACCGCAACCGGAATTTTAATGGCTTCTTTTACGGCCTGAGTAATCTGCAATTGCTCTTCCAACACTTCGTGACCGGGAACACCAAATTCGCGGGGGGTGGCATAGAAATTCAGCTCCAGACCATCAACGCCTGTTTTCTCAATTTCTTTGGCATATTCAATCCAGGTTTCCTTGTTCACACAGTTGAGACTGGCAATCAGCGGAATGTCAAGCGCTTCTTTGGCTTTTTTCAGCTCTACCAGAAAGGCTCCGGGGCCGGCATCCCGCATTTCGGGATATATATTAATCATTTCGGCATTGCGGTCGTTGAAAGCAGCCATGGCTTCTTCTTCAAAGAAATTTTCCAGCTGAATCTGTTCCTCGAAAAGCGATTTATAAACGATTGCTCCTGCTCCGGCTTCTTCCAGATGTTTCAAGTGTTTAATGCTGGCCGATAAATTGCTGGCTCCTATGACTATGGGACTCTTGATTTCGATGCCCATATATGTTGTTTTTAGTTTGCTCATATTGTTTTTTTTTTTGGGTGATTAATGAAGTAAAAATAGGGAATATAACCCGGAGTAAAAAGATTAAAATCTTAACAAAGTCCAAATTTTTTAGAGAGGGGAAATTCATGGAAACGCCCGATGGATTCTGCTGAAGTTTGTGAAAAATGCAGTTTTGCTTATGTTTTCCGGCCTAAATTCAAGTAATAAATGCAATTTTTGGCTCATCTATTAATTCTTGCTATTTCATCCCCAAAAATAATTATTTTATTAATGAGTCCGATCTAAAAAGCCATCAAAAACGAAGATATAAAATACAACTACTTGATTACTAATGTTT
>DYSN01000098.1:10163-13898 GCA_020718205.1 Draconibacterium orientale | reverse complement strand
CCAATTTACAAAAATCATTCAATGGAGCCGAGCTTGCAATGCGACTGAGAAATCCCTTTTCAGAAATAGCGCCCACTTGTTTTTCATTTAACCCCTACCGATCGCTATCGGTGCCCGCAGGGGAGTTAAAAACTGGGGAAATTCTGTAACGAAATCACCGGCCAAACCGATTGGGGTCAGTAAGAGAAAAACAGCAAATTTTTCTAACAAAACCCTAAAAAAAACCAAATAATGTAATTCAGGATTATTGTTTCACCTTGCCGCAAAAAATTACGCTCAATTTTCTATTTTTGCACCTTATAGAAAAAATTAGAAAATGAAACGTACAGAGATTAAAACTTTGCTTTTAAATGCAGAGGTGGGCGCTAAAGTGAACGTGAAAGGCTGGGTTAGAACCAAGCGCGGAAGTAAGAATGTGGCTTTTATTGCCTTGAACGATGGGTCGGTAATCCACAATCTGCAAGTGGTTGTTAATTTCGAAAGCATAGACGAATCGGCTCTTGCCAACGTAAACACCGGTGCTTCTATTTCGGTAGATGGCGAGGTGGTGGCTTCGCAGGGAAGCGGACAAAAAGTGGAGCTGGTGGCCGAAAAGCTGGAAGTTCTGGGCGCTGCCGACCCCGAAAAATACCCCTTACAACCCAAAAAGCACAGTCTGGAGTTTTTGAGAGAAATAGCGCATCTGCGTTTCCGCAGCAATACTTTCGGAGCCATTACCCGCGTGCGCCATTCCATGATTTTTGCGGTTCATAAATTCTTTACCGACGAAGGTTTTTTCAATATTCACACACCCATCATCACCGGAAGCGATGCCGAAGGTGCCGGCGAAATGTTTCGCGTTTCGGTGTTAGACCCCCTGAAACTCCCCATGACCGAAGATGGAAAAATAGATTATAAAAAAGACTTTTTTGGCCGCGAAACCAACCTTACCGTTTCGGGTCAGCTCGAAGTGGAAACTGCCTGCCTCGCCATGGGCAAGGTTTATACCTTCGGACCTACTTTCCGCGCCGAAAACTCCAATACATCGCGCCACTTAGCCGAATTCTGGATGATAGAACCCGAAATTGCCTTCGCCGACCTGGATGAAGACATGGAGCTGGCCGAGCGATTTATTAAATACCTGATTCAATACGCTTTGGACAATTGCATGGACGACCTTCAATTCCTGAGTCAGCGGCTCATAGAATCGGAAAAAGATAAAAAGGCCGAAGAAAAATCCATGGAACTCATTGAAAAACTGCGTTTTGTTTTAAACAACAGCTTTGAGCATGTTACCTATACCGAAGCCATCGATATTCTGAAAAACAGCAACTATAACAAGAAAAAGAAATTTCAATACCCAATAGAAGCCTGGGGTACCGATTTGCAGAGCGAGCACGAGCGTTATCTGGTAGAAAAGCATTTTCAGAAACCCGTTATTCTCACCGACTATCCCATGGGCATTAAGGCTTTTTATATGAAACAAAACGATGATGGCAAAACCGTGAGAGCCATGGACGTATTGTTCCCCCAAATTGGAGAAATCATTGGCGGATCGCAGCGCGAAGACAACTACGACAAGCTCGTGACACGCATGAAAAGCCAGGGCATTCCGGAGACTGAAATGTGGTGGTATTTAGACACCCGCAGGTTCGGATCGGTTATTCACAGCGGTTTTGGACTGGGCTTTGAGCGGCTGATGCTGTTTGTTACAGGCATGGGAAATATCCGCGATGTGATTCCTTTCCCCCGCACACCGCAGAACGCAGAGTTCTAAAAACCCTGTTTTAGCTTTATTTATGAATTCTGATTTTCCAATAACAATAGTTTGTATTTTTACTCTGGTATTTTAACAACATGCAACAACTAAGGCTCACACAAAAACTGCTTCAAAAACTATCGCCGCAGCAAATTCTTTTAATGAAATTGCTGCAGGTGCCTTCGGTTGCATTGGACCAGCGTATTAAGCAGGAGATAGAAGAAAATCCTGCTTTGGAAGACCTTAGCCAGGATTTGAGCGACCAGATTAACGGCTCCGACGAACCCACCGAAGAGCGCGACGATGCTCCCGAAACCAACTCCGACGACGAGTTCGACCTCTCCGATTATGTGGATGCCGACGAAATTCCCGATTATAAACTCTATAGCAATAACTATCCGGAGGAAGAAAAAAAATCGATGCCGTTTGCCGGTGGAGTTTCGTTTTACGAGCACTTGCTAGCCCAACTGGGCGATGCCTATTTCGATGAGCAGGAGCGCGTTATAGCCGAAACCATCATCGGAAATATCGACGACTCGGGCTATCTGGAACGCGATTTGGAGAGTATGGTCGACGATTTGGCTTTTAGCCAGGGAGTGAATACCACAGAAAAACAAGTGAAAAAAGTGCTCGAAGAAATTCAGAAATTCGACCCGGCGGGCGTTGGAGCGCGAAGTCTTCAGGAGTGCCTGTTGCTTCAGCTGAGGCGAAAAGATACCAACTATCGCTATATTGGCTTAGCCATAAAAATACTCGAACGACAATTCGACGCCTTCACCAAAAAGCATTTCGATAAAATTCTGAAGAAATTGGAGATTGAGGAGGAAGACCTGAAATCGGCGGTGGACGAGATTTTAAAGCTCAATCCGAAGCCGGGCAATTCGCTATCCGAAACCACCAAAACCAATTATTATATCATCCCCGATTTTATCATCACCAACGACGATGGCGAGCTGATTCTCGCCCTGAGCTCCAAAAATGCTCCCGAGCTGCGAATCAACCGGGCTTACAAACAAATGATTGAAGAATACAGCCACAATGGCCGCAAGACCAAGAAAGACAAGGAAACCATTCAGTTTGTGAAGCAAAAGATTGACTCTGCCAAGTGGTTTATCGATGCCATAAAACAGCGGCAACACACCTTGTTTGTGACCATGAAAGCTATCTTAGACTTTCAGTATGAATATTTCCTTTCGGGCGACGAAACAAAAATCAGACCCATGATTCTGAAAGATATTGCCGACAGAGTGGGATTGGATATTTCAACCATTTCGCGGGTAGCCAACAGCAAATATGTGCAGACCGGTTTTGGTACTTTCCTGCTGAAAAGCCTGTTTTCCGAATCGCTGAAAACCGATGCGGGTGAAGACGTGTCGACCAAGGAAGTAAAGAAGATTCTGAGCAATCTCATAGAGAAGGAAGACAAGAAAAAACCCATGACCGACGAGCTGCTGGTGGATATTTTGAATAGCAAAGGCTATCAGATAGCGCGCCGCACAGTGGCTAAATATCGTGAACAACTGAATATTCCGGTAGCCCGGCTTCGGAAGGAGTTGTAAATCTCGATAATACTTTTCTTTTTAAAGATAGATGTTCAAAAGTCTATTTTTGCCTTAAATGTTTGAATATGTAAATCTTAACGTTTATATTGAAGTTTCATTTGGTGTTTATCAAATTTACGACTCTCTTACCGGAAGGCGTTAATTTATACTTTTGATTTCTATCCTTTGGATTTTCCGGAATTGTATATTCTATCCAGCCAATATTCAATAATGAATCAATATATCTTTGTTTATGAGTTGTATGCTTTTTTAAACCAATACCTTCCAGGATATCTTTACTTGACGATATTCTATTCGATATTAATATTAATATTTCAATTACGTATTCTCCAAATTTGTCTTTAAGTATTTGTATTATTCGTTGCTTTTCTTCAACACTTCCCTGGTCATTTACTTGGTCATTTACTTGGTCATTTACTTGGTCATTTACTTGGT
>DYSN01000098.1:0-10063 GCA_020718205.1 Draconibacterium orientale | reverse complement strand
TGGTCATTTACTTGGTCATTTACTTGGTCATTTACTTGGTCATTTACTTGGTTACTTACTTGGTTACTTACTTGGTTACAAAGAGCTATTATATCCGCCAAATTATTAATTGTCAATTCTTCAGCATATTTACTTTCTCTGTCACTTACTTGATCATTCGCTAAATTCTTAAAACTATCATGTATTGGAATAGTCACCAAAACATAGGTAGTTTCATCAGTTTCAAAAATAGGTTCTGGAGAACCATTTTTAGCCATAGCATCATAGATGGTTGGAAAACCTGTCCCACGTCCTTCTGTAAGATGTAATTCCTTAAGGAAATCACCAATCCTGCGATTGCGGTACTCTCTGGCGATAATCTGTCTTTGATTAGCCATAACATGCGCATTGACTGGAGGAACGGGCCCGGGATGACTCAGAATAGTAATTTTATCTGTAAAAACCTGTACTTCAATTGGCGACATCAACTCATAGCTTTTATGATAAACAGCATTGGATAGAGCTTCTTCAATTGCTTCATATGGGTAGTTAAAAAAACGATCTGACTCGGCTTTATCTTTATGTTTAATTACTTTTTCCAGAATTATATTACTTTTAATAAAAGACAATGTGTCTCTAAGGTGTTTTTGAATTGGCCCTTTAAAAAATGCTTCTGTGAAATCTCTCCCTGAATTATTTTTATGCCAAACCAATTCAATCCATGTTCTTTGGAGAAAACGCTCTGGTTCTTTACTAAAGAATAATAAGCCAATATTAACTGGCCGAATATCTTCATTTGGACCTTTGGCAATGAGCATGGTTCTACACAAATCCTCGAAAGGAATTCTCTTACTCTCTTCAAATAAACTACTTTTAACTTCATGCAAATAGGATTGAATTAACCCTAAATCAAAATCCAGCAGGGTGGCTTCATTATTTACCCTGTCATCAAATGGAATTCTTGCGGCAAGTTCATATAGTCGTCTCAAATTTTCTCCCCGTGCCTTAATACTATTTGATAGAATTCTTATATAATGGAATCTCTGTGAGCCTTTTGATGAAAACTCAGGTGCATCATAGGGTCTATTATCACCCGCAGGACACCACAAAACGAGAATATGCTCTCCTTGTAACTGATAAGGTTGGACTATAGGGAAATAAGCTGGACTAATCTTATTACCTAGTTCGAATATTTTTTTCTGATATGCATCCAATTGATTTTGTTGTAAGCCAGCAGGTGGGAAAATGGGCTGTCCATTTTTCTCGGCAATACCAATAATAATATATCCACCACCCCAATTGTTAATATCGTTGGCAAAAGCACACATAGAATGTATAATATCTTCAGGATTCCAACCTTGCTTAAATTCAAGCCTTTCCCATTCAACAGAATTGCCGTGAATTTAAATCGTTTATGTTTACCGGTAGAGACAATGTGACTGATTTTTCAATTAGAATTTTATAACCAAAGTTTTATCTTCATTTTTCATACTTGTTGCGATAGTAAACAAATCTAATTCTTGCCTTAAACGGTTGAATATTTTTCTTTGCAAACCACCGCTTCCTCCTTTGCATAAATACTTCCTAAAAAAATTTTTACCCTTATTCTCAATTTTTAAAAATATACGATTAAAGATTTTCGCCGTAAAAAAATTTGAAATCAAAGATAATGTCAAAGTACATCCAGGCAAGCAAATATATGAAAGAATGTAAGAAAAAAAGAACGTGAAGGAGATCCAATTCTCTAAATTGGGTTTACATATTCAACGACCAGACTCCATTAACTTAGTCAACTAATGTGGCAATCTTACTGATTTGACCATTTACTCTAACTTCCCCAATAATTCAAAACAAAATTACAACCCCACACTATATAAAAACTCCCAGTAAATGCCCTGTGGGTTGTTGGTTGCTCCGTTTACATAAATGGTTCTGATGCCCAGTTCGAAAAGGAATTTGCTTCGAAGTAGGTGAACATCGGTGGTGAGGTCTATCCCGCTGCTCCAGTAATTTGATTTGCCAAATAGAGCCGTTTCCACATTAACTTCGGTTTTCCAGCTTCGGTCGTAGAACAGAGCCATTTTGATCCGTTTAAAGTAAAACAGCGACCCTATCCGCGCATCGGGATAAAAAAGCGGAACTTTATAATCGGCGCGAAGGGTTAACAAGTCGCCATAGGTGACATAGGAATAGCCACGGGCCGGCGAAACGTAGTTGGAAAAGCGGCGGCCATTCTCCTTATCCTGATAATGACCCATCCACCGGAAACCATCGTGGCGGAAAAAACCGGGCGTATAAACTACCAATCCGGCTGCTTTCATATGACCCGTTTGGCTGTCAAAAGGCGAATCGAAAAATCCGGCCTGAAGATTATAGCCCCACCGCGGATACACGTTTTGCCGGGGTGATTTGGTTTGGGCGGCATATTCGAGCGTATAGGCCAGCGATTTAAAATTGCGCTGCGACATATATTCATCCAATCCGCCATCGGCTTGCTGATACGAAAAACTCACCTGCGGCTGAACCCTGTGACTCCAGTGACCCGAACGGTAAACCAGCGGAAGATATACTGAAGCCCCAAGATTGGTTTCATAGTAATTGAAGAAAACGGTGTCATTGATTCCCCATTGATTGTGACTGGCTGCATAGTCTAAAACCTTTCGGTAATCGCCATAAAAACTAAAAGCCGGATACCAGCCCAGATAATCAATGCGGGCGCTGTATTGCATAGATTCGGTATTGAGATTATAATTGGCACCCACCGAAGCTGTTATATTTGAAAGCACGTTTTGCGACAGGAGATTAATCCCGGGACCCACCAGAGCGTAGTTGTCGGTTCCAATTAAACTCCAGCTGTGGATATTGATGGCGTTGGCAAGCTTATTATATTTCCGCGCTTCATATTTTTCTTGCGGAATATTTTCCGAAACAAAGGGCTTTTTCACCTGTTTCGACAGCAAGTCGGCCAGAGGGTAGCCGTGGTTTTCTACTTCGGAAATGGGAATCCAGTCCTTTTTATCCCAACGGGTTTTCACGATGCTTTTCCCTTTGGATGAATAGTTGGAGAAAATAAGGGTGTTGCCATCGGGGCTGATGCTGTAATCGCTCATGGAATAGGCCGAATTGGTGGTTCGGTAAATGGATTTTGTTTCGATGTCGAGGGCATAAAGATTCATCACTCCCGAGTAGGCAGCTTCGAAGAGAACATAGTTTTTCCAGAAGCCCGGGTTTTGGATATGTGTAAACTGATAAGGCAAAATCTGCTGAAAATGACCACTTTCCAAACTCAGAATACTCAAGGCTTTGCCATGCCCGTTCAACAGTTCCATCACTATTCTATCCCCCTTTTCCGACCATGCCGGATGTGCAATAAAATCGTTGTCGGGGCTTTGAAACTTCTGAAGTATCTGACCGTTTTCGGCACTGATAATCACTAAGAAATTACGGCCCTTTTCATCCACTTCCACCACAGCCACTTTATCGGCTGCCGGTGCTATTGCCGGAGCGAAGTATCTTGCTTTTTTAACGAGCGATTTTGTTTCACCTGTTTTCAGATTGAGTAGCCTGATTTTGGTAAAATTTCTATAGCTCCAGCGGGCATCGAATTTATACTCGGCCCAGCAAACCCAACCGCCGGATACACTTAATTTATCGCTTTGATAAAATCCCGGGGTAAAAATTTCCACTTCATTTCCGGCAGTATCTATCTGCACCAACCGGCCTATATCGTGAAAGTTTTCTTTGAGCGATATTATTTTTCCATCGCCTGTAAAGCGATTTCCGGAATAGGTGGTATAGGTTTCGTTGGAGGTAACAGGCTCATACTTGGTTGGTTTTGTGAGTTTAAGCTGGCCATCCCAAATCATTTTCAAGTCGTTCAGCGTATTGTTGTAGAAGGTTTTCTTTTTGAGTCCGGAGTTGGTTTTAATGCCCTGGGCAAAGGGAACAACAGCCAGCGGATATTTTGCCACATTTTTCAGTGGTTTTTTCCAGAAATCTGCGCCATACTTTGCTTTGGCTTGTGCCACCAGAAAATAACCCAGGTGATATTGGTCGGGGGTATAGTCTTTGTAGGAGCCCAAATCGGCTTTCTCCAGACTCTGAGTACCTTGTTCGAGAATTTGCGAACGGAGCTCTGCTTCGAAAACAGGGTCGCGTCCGCGGCCGGCTTTAGAGAAGGCCGTTTCAGAACAAACCGCTTCGCCTTCGATAAACCAATAAGGCAAATACAATCCAAATATTCCGGCGGCTACTTGTTCGCCAAAGAATTTTCCCAAAAATCTTGTGATTCCCTGATTCATATCGCTGAGTTGCTGCGTGTGGGTAAACTCGTGCAAAGCCAGTTGTTCGAACCAGGGTTGGCTGTAGGTATTTTGATCGGGAATGGTATAATACTCCATTCGGCGGGGAGCCCAGGCCACCTGTGCATTGGAAATGGTGGTTGAATTATGAAGAATCACCGCAATTTTTTTTGGTTCAACCTCATGGGTTTTCAGCATGAGGCTTCGGCTGTATTCCATCACGTTCATCACATGCTGAGCCACCGAATCGTAGCCACGGGGATAGATAACCTTAAAATTTTCGCTGTTAAGCTGATTCCATCGCACCGAGGCGGGTTCCTGTCCCGAAAGATAATACTGAGAGTGAGCGGAATGATGGGTAAAAAAAACTAAAATAATCAGCAACGATGCAACTAATAACCTTTTCATAAAGCAGCGAGATGGGTTCTTCTTTTCAAAACTATGGATTTTTTCAACACTTCGAAGAAATAATCGAAGGGCATTGAAATATCTGTATCGAAATCATTATCTTCGAGTTAACTAAACGAACAACTATGAAGAATTTTCAATCTGTTGACGATATTCTGGATTTTGCCATTTCCAACGAACAAAATGCTGTTGATTTATATGAAAAACTTGTGCGTCAATACAGTGATTCCACCATTAAAGAATCTCTCTTGAAATTTGCTGATGAGGAGAAAAACCATAAAATGATTCTTGAACGACTTAAAAAAAATAAGAGCTATGTTTTGCCTTTGGATGATGTGAAAGATATGCATATTGCCGATTTTGTGGCTGAAAGGAAATCGACCGAAATAACTACTTATGCCGATGCTCTGGGCTTTGCCATGAGGAGCGAGAAAGCCGCTTATCTGCTTTATAAAACCCTTGCCGACAAAGCTTTGAACGAAGAAATGGCCAAAATTTTTCTGGGGTTGGCTCAGGAAGAAGCCAAGCACCGCCTGAAGTTTGAATTGGAGTATGACGAGCAGATTTTGCAGGGTGGAGTGCAAAAAAAAGCGGGACAATAATTAAATCACCCCGGCTTTTTCACTCATGATTCTCATTTCCAATTTCTGCGAAGAGCAGACTATTTTTTCTTCTTGGGTTTATCCTGTTTACTGATTAAATACAAACATTCGGCAAGACTTAGTGTTTGAACATCGGTGGTTTTTGGTATTTTGTAGTTGTTCTTTTTGTATTTGATATAAGGTCCCCAGCGGCCATTGAGTATTTCTACATCTTTGTTTTCGTCGAAGCTTTTAATGAATTTCTCAGCGTCTTTTTTGGTTTTTTCTTCCAAAAGCTGAACAGCACGGTCGAAATCGACCGAAGCAGGATCTTCCTCTTTAGGTATGGATGCAAAGACCTTATTATGACTCACATACGGACCAAAACGGCCAATGGCAACAGTTACAGTTTTGCCATCCCAATCGCCTAATTTTATGGGGAACTGAAATAAATCCAGAGCTTCTTCCAGTGTAATCTCGCTGATGCTTTGTCTCTTTTTAAGGCTGGCAAAACGGGGTTTTTCTTCATCTTCAGCCTCGCCAATCTGAATCATGGGGCCAAAGCGACCAATGCGGGCATAAACATTTTTGCCTGTTTTTGGATCAACCCCCAAATGCTTTTCGCCTTTTTCGCGGTCGGCATTTTCCAGGGTGGTTTCCACCTGTGCCTTGAAAGGTTTATAGAAAGTACCTATCATTTTATTCCACTCTTTTTTGCCTTCGGCTATGGAGTCGAATTCTTTTTCAACGGTGGCGGTAAACTGATAATCAACAATGTCTTTAAAGTGCTCGGTCAAAAACTTGTTTACCAAAACGCCGATATCGGTGGGTAAAAGTTTGTTTTTGATGGCGCCGGCAATCTCAGTTTTCACCGTTTCGGCTATTTTGTCGTTTTTCAAACGGAGCTCGTTATAGTCTCTGTTCCTTCCATCGCGATCTTCTTTCACCACATATTCGCGCTTTTGAATGGTGCTGATGGTGGGTGCATAGGTCGATGGTCGGCCAATGCCCAATTCTTCAAGTTTCTTCACCAAACTGGCTTCGGAATAGCGGGGAGCATATTTGGTATAGCGCTCCTGAGCCAGCATATGGTCGAGTTTCAATTCCTGGCCATTTTTTACGGGAGGCAAAAGTCCCTGTGTTTCCTGCTCGTTCTCGTCGTCGCGCGATTCCATGTACACTTTCAGAAATCCGTCGAATATAACAACTTCACCTTCCACTTTCATTATTTCGGGCGATTTGGAAATACTGATAGAAATGGTGGTTTTTTCAATTTTAGCCTCGGTCATTTGCGATGCGATGGTGCGTTTCCAGATGAGGTCGTAGAGACGCTGCATTCCGTTTTCGGCAGATATGGAGCTGTTTTCCAGATAGGTTGGTCTTATGGCTTCGTGGGCTTCCTGAGCACCTTTGGTTTTGGTAGTAAATTTTCTGGTTTTACTGTACTGCTCGCCGTAGGTTTCTTTAATCACATCGCGGGCTTTGGCTAAAGCCATATCGCTGAGGTTCACCGAGTCGGTTCTCATGTAGGTGATGTATCCTTCTTCGTAGAGTTTTTGAGCCAGAGTCATGGTTTTGGTAACCCCATAACCTAATTTTCGGCTGGCTTCCTGTTGTAAGGTAGAAGTAGTAAACGGTGGTGCCGGAGTTCTGGAGCCGGGTCGTTTTTCAATGTCAATCACATTGTAAATGGCACCCATACAGGTTTCGAGAAAAGCTTTGGCTTCGGCTTTGGTGCTGAAACGGGTGGGCAATTCGGCTTCGAGCACGGCATCTTTGCCATTTACCAAAAATGTGGCGGTGATGCGATAGGCCGAGGTACTCACAAACTCTTTAATCTCGTTTTCTTTTTCCACAATTAAACGAACAGCTACCGATTGTACCCTTCCGGCAGATAGTGATGGTTTCACTTTGCGCCAAAGCACAGGGCTTATTTCGTAGCCAACCAAACGGTCGAGTACCCGGCGAGCCTGCTGGGCATTCACCAGATTGATATCGATATCGCGTGGATTTTCTATGGCGTGAATAATGGCGGGCTTGGTAATCTCGTGGAAAACAATGCGGCGGGTATTCTCCTTTTTCAGACTCAGCGCATTGAATAAGTGCCAGGCTATGGCTTCTCCTTCGCGGTCTTCATCGGAAGCTAACCAAACCATTTCGGCTCCCTTGGCTTCTTTTTTCAGGTCGGCCACTAATTTCTTTTTATCGGCAGATATTTCGTAATTGGGGATAAAACCATTTTCAATATCTACTCCAAAATCCTTCTTGGCCAGATCCATAACATGTCCGTAACTGGATTTCACCACATAATCTTTGCCCAGAAATTTCTCAATGGTTTTGGCTTTTGCGGGGGACTCAACTATAACTAAATTTTTTGCCATATTTGTTTAGATGCTCCTTGTTAACTAGGTTAGTTTTTGTAAGCTTTTGTGCCAGGGAAACTCCGGACTCTTGCTTATACACTGATTTTCAAAATTTCGCGCAAAGTAACACATAAAAATTTTATTAATCCAAATGCATTTGGCTATTGAAAGAAAAATTATGTATTTTTGCCGCCCGTTACTTTGTGTTAACTATCTGTTTTTCATATATTTATAAATATTTAACATTTTTAATTAATTAATTGTAAAACAATATTCGGATGCATTAACATCCCCCAATAGTTGAACCAGCGGGCTTAAAGGCTAAAAAACAAATATGGATTTAAAACCAGTTACCAAGAAATTATATATTGAAACCTATGGCTGTCAGATGAATGTTTCCGACAGCGAAATTGTGGGTTCAATCATGAAAAACATTGGATACGAGCAAAACGATAACCCTGAAAACGCCAATGTTATCTTTATAAATACCTGTTCCATCCGCGACAATGCGGAGCAAACGGTTCGAAAACGTCTCAGGGAAATAAAAGCACTCAAGAAAAAGAATCCCCGACTCACCGTGGGTATTCTGGGCTGTATGGCCGAGCGGCTGAAGGAAAAACTCATAGAAGAGCAGGAATTCGTGGATCTGATTGTTGGTCCCGACGCCTACCGCGATTTGCCCAAAATGATTCAAACCGTGGAATCGGGTCGAAAAGCCATCAATGTTTTGCTGAGCGAAGAAGAAACCTATGCCGAGATAGAACCCGTGCGTTATGGCGATAACGGCATTTCGGCTTTTATCAGCATTATGCGGGGATGCCAAAACTGGTGCACCTATTGCGTGGTTCCTTTTACCCGGGGCAAAGAACGCAGCCGCGACCCCCAAACCATTGTCGTCGAGGCTCAGGCACTTTTCGATAAAGGCTACAAGGAAATTACCCTGCTGGGACAAAACGTGAACTCCTACGCATGGGAAAATGAAAATGGGAATGTAGGTTTTCCGGCTCTTTTGAAAATGGTAGCTGCCGTGTCGCCATTGCTGCGTGTGCGCTTTGCCACTTCGCACCCCAAGGATATTTCCGATGAGCTGATTCTTACCATTGCTTCACACCACAATATTTGCAATTATATTCATTTGCCTGTGCAATCGGGAAGCTCAGCAGTATTGAAAAAAATGCACCGGAAGTACACCCGCGAGTGGTATCTGGAACGCATAGACACCATTAAAAAACATATCCCCGATGTGGGACTCTCCACCGATATTATTGCCGGATTTTGCACTGAAACCGAAGAAGACCATCAGAACACGCTCAGCCTTATGGAATCTGTTGGCTACGATTACGCTTTTATGTTTAAGTATTCCGAACGCCCCGATACCATTGCCGCCAAGCGCTTTGCCGATGATGTGCCTGATGATGTGAAAAGCCGCCGTTTGCAGGAAATCATTAAACTTCAGCAGGAAATGTCGCTGCGCCGAAACCGTGCCGATGTGGGGAAAATCTTTGAAGTGTTGGTTGAACAGGTTTCTAAGAAGTCGGATGCTGATTTGGCCGGAAGAAACAGCCAGAATAAAATGATCGTTTTTCCCCGCAAAGACTTTAAACCCGGCGACTATGTGATGGTGAAAGTGCACGATTGCACCGCTGCCACGCTGATTGGAACCTCGGTGGAGTAAGTAAGCGAGTGCCTAACTAATTCTTTTCCCATGCCTGAAATTGAATTGTAGCTCTCTGTTCATCGGAAGCTATGTCGCTGATGAATTACAATGATGGGGTCACTACAACTCAATGATAACCATATTGTTCTCCTTGGTTAGTATCGAAACAATATCATTCAGATCGATTTTGGCTTCACCCGATCGATAGGGATTTTTTTCATATTCAAATGGCAGTAGGGCTCCATTTACCGTGATACGCTTCGGACTGAATTCATTTTTATTCACTTTATAAAGCAGGGTGAGGGCATGTCCTCTGAAATCGAGCGACGCCATGAGCCCGTTCATACTTTTGGGGATTACAGGATCGAAAATCACTTGTCCCGACTCAATTCGCAAGCCCAGATAACGGGTGATGATAAGCGTGATATAAATGCCCGGACCGCTGGAAGAAACCCTCCAGCCTCCCCTGAGTGTCAAGGTTTCCTGATTGATTTCCTCATAACGCTCGTCGGCATCGTAGCGGCTCTTAGATGCCACATCGGAGCTGCTGTAGTAGCAGTTAGCCTGACGAATGTCGCCCTGTTTCACAATGCTTCGGTAGTCGACCGGATTGGCTTGCCGGAGTGCTTTAACAAAAGCGTCGGCTCTGCCTATAATGGCCTGACATTCCGCATAGCGGATATGCTCGTGAATATACATCAAGCTGTCAAGTTTCAACCCCCACGGAAACAACCCACCGATAGCCACCAAAACGAAAAACCCACTTCTGAAACC
>DYSN01000221.1 GCA_020718205.1 Draconibacterium orientale | reverse complement strand
AATATGCAACTATATTTAAAAATAGCTCTTATTCTTTTAGTATTCACGTCCTGTGTAAATCGAAACAATCCCTTAAAAAAGGGAGATACTATTACTGGTAAGGTTGTTTCTGTTATTGACGGTGATACTTATGATTTGTTGCTGAAAGGAAATAGGAAAATTAGAGTAAGAATGGAAGGTATAGATGCTCCTGAAAGAGGAATGCCTTTCTATAAGGTTTCAAAAAATTATCTTGCTCAATTATGTTTTAATAAAAAAGTTTCATTAGATATTACAGGGATAGATGGTATCCATCCGACCAACCCATCTTGCAAGCTCAATCCTGACGCACTAGTTTTGTTTGAAAAAATTCTATGCACGATCAGGACAAAACCACCCGCATGTTTGAGCTGGTAGAACAGTGGCAGCAAAGTGGCCTTAGCCAAAAACAATTTCTTCTTGAACACGACATAAAACTTGCCACCTTCGGTTATTGGGTCAAAAAACACCGGCAGCATCAAATGGGAGAGGTTGGTTTTGCCAAGGTTGAGTTAGGCAAAGGTGTGTCGTCCACCGCCAGGATCGAGATCGAATTGGCTGATGGATTAGTGGTCAGGATATTTTAGTTGCAGGGTAGTGCTTTTTGGACTTACAGGCCAAGCCCGTTTGTTTTTGTATGCAGGGCCGGCAGATATGCGCAAAGGTTTTGATGGATTGAGCGGCCTTGTGATCAATAAGCTCAAGCAAAACCCCATGTCGGGCGACATCTTCATCTTTTTCAACCGCCCACGTACGTTGGTCAAAATATTGGTCTGGGATCAGACCGGATTTGCCATCTGGCACAAACGGTTAGAACAAGGCACCTTTGAGATGCCTACGATTGACCCATCAAGAGGTTCAGTAGAAATAAATCGTCAAAAACTCATGCTGATCCTGGAAGGAATTTCGCTTAAAAACATTCGGACTCGCAAGCGTTTTTCGAGATAAAAATAATACAAAAAAGAAGCAATTAAATCGCCTGAAAGTATTGTCAATTCAGGGGTTTTGCGTATATTTGCTTCATGCAAGAGGAAAAAGAAATCTCATCAAAAGAACTCAAGAATCAGGTTAAAATCCTTACTCAGGAGAATAAGATCTTTGAAGAAAAAATAAAATTCCTCGAGTTTCAACTGGCGCAAATGAAAAGGATGCTCTTTGGGGCAAAACGGGAACGCTTCATCTCCAACATCACCGTTGACCAGCTCACCCTTCCTTTTGAAGTAATCGAAACGATTTCTGAACAGCCTGCTAAAAAAGAGCAGGTTACCTATACCCGCGAAGTCAAAAAATCAAAACATCCCGGACGTCTGGATTTTCCTGCCCACATTCCGGTTGAAGAAATTGTTATTGAACCGGAACAAAGCACCGAAGGACTGGTTTGCATTGGACAGGAAATTACCAAAGAGTTGGATTTTATTCCGGCTAAATTATTTGCCCGTCATTTTATCCGCAACAAATATGCCCTGCCTAATGGTGAAGGCATTATCATTGGTAAGCTCCCCAGCCGTCCAATCGAAAAAGGTATTGCCGGAGCGGGTCTGTTGTCAAACATCCTGGTAGAGAAGTTTGTTGACCATTTGCCTATCTATCGTCAGATTGAACGCTTCAAAAGGGAAGACGTTAAACTGCCCGCCTCAACCATTGACAGCTGGATAACACAGACGGCAGATCTTATAACACCTCTTTACGACCAGTTAAAAAAACTGGTGCTTGGCCAGGGCTACCTTCAGGTGGATGAAACACCCATCAAAGTGCTGGACAAAGACAAAAAAGGTAAAACACATCAGGGTTACCACTGGGTTTACAATGCACCTTTACAAAATGCCGTTTTTTACGATTACCGTCAGGGCCGGGGTCGTGAAGGACCGGCTAAACTGCTGGAAAACTTCAAAGGATATCTTCAAACAGATGGTTATAGTGTATATGATTGGTTTGCCAAACAGTCCGGTATTACGCATGTGGGGTGTATGGCTCACGCCCGGAGGTATTTTGAAAAGGCACTGGACTATGATGCAGAAAAAGCCGGACAAGTATTGAGTAAAATACAAGAGGTGTATGCTGTAGAGCGGAAAGCCCGTGATGAAAATATGACTGCTGCCCAACGTAAAGAACTGCGCTTGGATCAGGGGTTGTCACTGATCAACGAGCTGGGAAAATTAATTGCGCTGTTCCAGAAGACTGCCATTCCCAAGAGCCCGATGGGGATAGCTTTGGAATATACCTCAAAGCGTTGGGATATCCTGTCCAACTTTATGTACGATGGTTCGCTGGAGATAGATAACAACTGGGTGGAAAATGCCATCAGGCCCAATGCCCTGGGGCGAAAAAACTATCTGTTCGCAGGATCACATGAAGGAGCTAAACGAGCTGCCATGTTCTATTCATTCTTTGGCACATGCAAAAAGAACAATGTAAACCCTTACGAGTGGCTCAAAAAAGTACTTCAGGTGATCCCCGATTATCCCGCCAACAAACTCACAGACCTGCTACCGCAAAATTTACAGCTCAAACAAGAATAACAGGGGGTGTAGTTGGTCGGATGGATACAACTTTGCGCTGACCCAAAACCAGTGCGTTTTGGTTTGCCCAAGCACTTACTAT
>DYSN01000097.1 GCA_020718205.1 Draconibacterium orientale | reverse complement strand
AGCTGCTGTTTTTGAATATGTTAATCCCGCTTTCTGCGAATTGCTCAATTGCTCATTGTTCGATTTGCAAGGCAAAAATATCTGGAGTATTGTAAATGGCGAAGACAACGATACGCTTCAAAAAGACTACTATGATTTATACAGGGGAAAGAAAGATTTGCGCCGCGATTGGCGCCTGATTTCCAAGGACAATACAGAAAAATTTGTTCTGGCCGATACCACCCTGCTGATGGGCGAAGATGGTCAACAAAAGGTTTTGACCTTTATTACCGACATCACCGAAAGGCGAAATTTAATCAATGAGCTGATTGTTGCCAAGGAAAAAGCAATTATTGCCAATAACTCAAAATCGGAGTTTTTGGCCAATATGAGCCACGAAATCCGTACCCCCATGAATGGAATC
Organism: Draconibacterium orientale; assembly: GCA_020718205.1. Taxonomy (GTDB): domain Bacteria; phylum Bacteroidota; class Bacteroidia; order Bacteroidales; family UBA12170; genus UBA12170. The sequence goes on along the minus strand of DYSN01000097.1, from coordinate 13,549 downwards.
ATGGGCATGACAGAAATTCTTAAACAAACCCCGTTAACCTCCGAACAAAAAGAATATCTCGACATCATAAACACTTCATCAAACAGCTTGTTGAGCATCATCAACGATATTCTCGATTTTTCGAAAATTGAGGCGGGGAAAATTGAGCTGGAGCAAACACCCATCAATATTGCCGACATCATTAGCGAAATAGCGGATATGCTGGTACTTAAAGCCGAGCAAAAACGCATCGAACTGATTACCTATGTTAAAGTCGATGCCCAACATCAACTGCTTGGCGACCCGGTGCGACTAAAACAAATCATACTCAACTTTGCCAATAACGCCATAAAATTTACCCCCGATGGCGGCGAAGTAGTAATTTACGCCGAATTGGTTTCGACCTTGTACGACCAAGCCGAAATCGTTTTTAAAATAAAAGACAATGGGGTTGGAATTTCTAAAGAAGGAATGAACAAACTCTTTAAACCCTTTAGTCAGGTCGATGTTTCAACCACCCGAAAATATGGAGGTACCGGACTTGGGCTCATTATTTCCAAAAGGTTGGCCAACATTATGAAAGGCGATGTATTTGCCGAAAGCGAAGTTGGGAAAGGCAGCACCTTTGGTTTTAGTGCCCGTTTCACTATGGATATGAGCAAATTATATGAGCAACCCGAAATAGAACTTTCCGGACTCAAAGCACTGATTCTCGACGACAACGAAACCAACATTAAAATTCTGAAAAAATATCTCGAGTATTGGGGTTGTCTGAGCGATGCCGCAACTTCGGCCCACGAAGCCTTCGACTTGCTCAAGAAATCGTGTCTCAATCAAAACAGATACGACTTTGTTCTTTCGGATTATATGATGCCCGATATTGATGGATTTAGTTTTGCCAAAATGGTAAGAACCAATCCATTAACTCAAAACACGCGCCTCATCCTTCTCTCATCCATGACTCATCTCAACCATAAACAAGAATTTATTGCAGCGGGATTTCAGGCTTACTTGTATAAACCCATTAAACTTGAACAACTCAAAAGAACCTTAATGCAGGTGCTTTTTAACGAAGAACAACTGGAGCAAACCGTGGCAACCAACGAATCGAAACAGAATATAACCCGCAAGCTGTCTATTCTCATTGCCGAAGACAATCTCATCAACCAAAAAGTAGCTATGACAATCCTGAAAAAACTGGGGCATCAAGTGGATTTGGCCGAGAATGGTTTACAAGCGGTTCAGAAATTCGAGCTGAATCACTACGATGTTATTCTGATGGATATGCAAATGCCCGAAATGAATGGGCTCGAAGCAACCCGTATTATCCGTGAATATGAGCAAGAGAAAAATCTGAAACCGACCCCTATCATCAGCATGACAGCCAATGCCATGCAAGCCGATATGGAAAAAAGCCTGAGTGCGGGGATGAATGATTTCATCAGCAAACCATTCAAACAAGACCAACTTATCGAAACATTATCTAAACTTACCGCAAACTAATCCGATGTCCGGGAAATTTCAACTTATTGTTTTAGGCCTCTTCCTGATCATTCAGCCCATGTTGGCTACGGAAAAGGAAACCGTAAATACTAAAACCAATATAGTTAAATTCGATACCAACTATATTAAAAGCTACTGCGATTGGTTTCATCTTACTGTTGTTGGAGCTCAAAAACAAAGCGTCATTTCTCTTACCAATGTAAAAGCCGATAACAACCTGAATTTCTCATCAAACAACCCCATGGATTTTGGACTTGCCTTTGATTATGAATGGTTTACATTTGAATACACCCATAGCTTTAACAGTTTTAATTTTGTCGATTCCAAAAAAGGAATCAGCGAAAATTCCTCATTGCAATTTGGTCTTACCGGCAGAAAATTTCGCATAACTACCTATTACAGATTTACGACTGGGTTTTACATAGACAATATAGAAGATTTTTCACCAAATTATTTCCAAACCCATCAAAACTATCCCTACTACCCCAACATCAATAATTTCATCTTCGATTTTTCTCTATACTATACTTTTAACCACAAAAAATTCTCGAATACCGCCGCCTTATGGCAAATAGACCGGCAGCTCAAAAGTGCCGGATCGCCAGTTCTTGGATTCATTACCAATCTGGAATCCATAGATTTTGCGGTGCCTTTAACACTAGCCGACACTTCGCTCACCAGCAATATATATCCCGATTTTAAAGATGCAGCCTATGTGAGAGTTGGTTTAACCGGTGGTTATATGCATACCTTCGCCATTAAGAAGAGATTTTACATTCACGGAGCTCTCATTCAGGGCTTTATGTATAATGCAGGAAATCAGCTATATTTCGACGATCGCGAAGAAACTTATTCACAATCGCTGGCCGTTTCTATTTTTCTCCGACTCACTGCGGGCTATAATGGCGACAAATGGTATGGTGGTATTTTTTATGAAGCCGACGCTTTTATGAGCGATGCCTTAGCTGATATGTCGGAAATTACAAACTATAACTATTTCCGAATATACGTGGGCTACCGTTTTCACATCAATAAAAGGCCCTGGATGAAGAAATTATATTTATAGTCCAATAAATCAAGCCATTTTACTAAATTAGCCTTCCCAAAACGTTCCCTCTTATGCTAATAAAAACATATGGAAGTACTCTGATTGGTGTCAATGCTATTACCATAACCGTTGAAGTCAATGTAGATCAAGGCGTTAGCTTCTTTTTAGTCGGATTGCCCGATAGTGCCGTAAAAGAAAGTCAACAACGAATTGACTCCGCACTCAAGCAAATTGGTTACCGATTACCCGGTAAAAAGATTGTAATTAATATGGCCCCAGCCGATATTCGTAAAGAAGGTTCGGCCTACGATTTAACCATTGCCGCTGGAATTCTGGCAGCTTCCGGACAAATGAAATCCAATAATATCGACAAATATATCATCATGGGCGAGCTTTCGCTCGATGGATCGCTGCAACCCATCAAAGGGGCCCTTCCCATTGCCATTCAGGCCCGCGAAGATGGGTTCAAAGGTTTTATTTTGCCAAAGCAAAACGCCCGTGAAGCTGCCATTGTAAACAACCTGGAAGTGTATGGCGCCGTGAGCATTAAGGAAGTTATTGATTTCTTCGATGGTAACGGAACCATAGAAAGAGAAATTCTTGATACCCGCAAAGAATTCTACTACAACCTAAATGCCTACGAATTCGACTTTGAGGACGTAAAAGGTCAGGAAAACATAAAAAGAGCACTCGAAATTGCTGCTGCAGGTGGGCACAATGTCATTTTTATTGGCCCTCCAGGTGCCGGAAAAACCATGCTCGCCAAGCGAATGCCCAGTATTCTTCCCCCACTCAGCCTTCTCGAAGCACTGGAAACCACCAAAATACACTCAGTTGCAGGAAAGCTAAAACGAAACGATTCACTCATTTCCGTTCGGCCTTTCCGCTCGCCCCATCACACCATTTCAGATGCGGGCCTCGTAGGCGGCGGAAGCTATCCGCAACCCGGCGAAATATCGCTGGCTCAAAACGGGGTTCTCTTTCTCGACGAGCTCCCCGAGTTTAAGCGCACGGTGCTCGAAGTGATGCGACAACCCATGGAAGACCGTGTGGTAACCATTTCCCGCGCCAAACTCTCGGTGGAATATCCCGCTAATTTCATGCTTATAGCCGCCATGAATCCCTGTCCCTGTGGCTATTATAACCATCCCGACAAAGATTGCGTTTGCGGACCCGGCGTGGTTCAAAAATACCTGAACAAAATTTCGGGTCCACTGCTCGACCGCATCGACATTCATGTGGAAGTGGTTCCTGTTCCTTTCAGTGAGATGGACAGCGATGTAAAAGGCGAAAAAAGCTCCATAGTTCGCGAAAGGGTAATTAAAGCCCGAAACATCCAAACTGAACGTTTTGCCGACGACTCTAAAGTTCATGCCAATGCGCAAATGTCGAGCATGCAATTGCAGATTTATAGCAAACTCAACCCCGAAGGCAAAATATTGCTAAAAAACGCTATGGAACGTCTATGCCTTTCGGCCCGTGCCTATGATAGAATCCTCAAAGTGGCCAGAACCATTGCCGACCTGGAATCATCTGAAAGCATTCAGAATGAGCATCTTGCCGAAGCCATTAACTATCGTAGTCTCGACCGCGAAAACTGGGGATCGTGAAAGCACTTGAAAATACTGCGATAAACTAAATGAACTTTCTGGCTCATTTATATCTTTCGGGCGATCATAAGAAAATCGCTCTTGGAAATTTAATCGGCGATATGGTGAAAGGCGATGCCTGGAAAAACTATGAACATGACATAAAAACCGGACTTTTGCTCCACAGAGCCATCGACAAATTCACCGATGCTCATCCCATCTTTAAGCATACCACAACACTCATTAAACCACACTTCAACCGGTATGCGGGCATTGTGGCCGACATCTATTACGACCATTTTCTGGCCGCTCACTGGCAACAATATTCCAATCGCGAGCTCTCAGTTTTTGTGCAGGAAATCTATATCCTTCTTATCAAAAATTATTTGACTTTACCTCCACACACTCAACGCATTGTCCCCATTATGATATTGCGCAACTGGCTTGGAACTTATCAATCCATACCGCATCTACATCAGGTTTTTCTGCAAATGCACCACCGCACAGGCGAACTTGGAAACATGAATAAAGCCACAGAGATTCTGCAGCAAAATTATTCAGCACTTGAAGCGGATTTTATGGGGTTTTTTAGAGATGTTCAATTATTTAGCCAAAGGAAACTCATTGAACTTTCGGCTTCGCCAAACAAAATAGACACCCCCAAAAACAGCCGGAATACTGAGTAACTGACCCATATTCAGCATCATGCCATTCTCGAAAGCTACCTGATCTTCCTTAACAAATTCTATCAAAAAGCGCATTCCGAAAACCAGAATTAAAAACATTCCCAACAAATAACCATTGGCGGTTTTGGCATCTTTCTTATAGTAATAGTATATGAGGTAAATAAAAATGAGCAAATAGCTAAAAGCTTCATAAATCTGGGTAGGATGGCGTGGATCTTCCATGCCATCGCGAACAAAAATAAATCCCCAGGGCAAATCGGTAATATGACCATAAATTTCGGAGTTCATTAAATTTCCCAATCTAATGAGCATACCACCCAGGGCCGTAACAATAACCACCCGGTCAACTGTCCATAAATAATCGCGCTTTTCGCGTTTGGCAAAAATATAAAGGGCTAAAAAAATTCCTATGGCAGCACCATGACTGGCCAATCCACCTTCCCAAACGTATAGAATCTCGATGGGATTCGCCAGATAATAGGCCGGCTCGTAGAAAAACACATGTCCCAAACGGGCTCCAATTACCGTAGCCACAAGCATATAGGTGGTTAATGTATCGAGAACCTTATCGGGTACACCTTCCTTTCTGAAGAATTTTTGCATAATCACATAGCCCACCAAAAAAGTGGAAGCAAACAATAAACCATACCAACGGGGAGCAATAAAACCCAGATTGATAATTTCGGGGTTCACATTCCATGTAATAAAACCATTAATCATGACCAGAAAATATTTTAGGCAAATTTGCAAATAATATCAATGAGCTGATGGTTCAAAATGTTAAGCTTATTTAATTTCTATTTGATTCAATTGGCTCAAAATGACGAAAAAATTACTTTTCAAAACCGATGAAACTCAAAAAAATCAGCGATAAAAATGATATTTTAAAATAATTATCTTCGTATCGTTATTCAATCGCTGTTTATGCAAAAAATCTCTGTTATTATCATCACCCTGAACGAGGAAAAAAACATTGCCCGATGTTTGAACTCGGTTGTTGGTATTGCCGACGAAGTGGTTGTGGTTGACAGCTTTTCGACTGATAACACCAAAAATATCTGCCTGAAATTTGGGGTTGTTTTTTTGGAACATAAGTTCGAAGGTCATATCGAGCAGAAAAACTTCGCCATCAGTCAGGCCTCCAACGATTTGGTTTTATCGCTCGATGCCGACGAAGAGATTTCCCCCCGCTTGAAAGATTCCATTCTTGCGGTGAAGGCACAAAATACCCACGACGGCTATTATTTTAACCGATTGACCAATTATTGCGGGCAGTTTATCAAACATTCAGGCTGGTACCCCGATCAAAAACTAAGGTTGTGGAACAGAAAAAAGGGCGGCTTCGCGGGCATCAACCCGCACGATAAATGCGAATTATCCCCCGGAAGCACTACAAAATTTCTCAAGGGCGACCTTTTGCATTACTCCTATAACAGCATCAGCGAACATGTTCTGCAATACAATAAATTCACCGATATTGGTGCGCGGGAGGCTTTTAAAAATGGCAAGAATTCCAACCTTTTTATTGCCTTTTACAAATCGTTCTGGAAGTTTCACCGCGACTATTTCTTTAAACTTGGTTTTATGGATGGGTACTATGGATTTATCATCTGCCGTTTATCGGCCAATGCAACGTTTTTGAAATATATAAAACTTCGCGAGCTCATCGAAAACCAGAAGAAACTGCACTAACTCCATGAAAATTCTAATAAGCCGCACCGATAGCATTGGCGATGTTATTCTCACTTTGCCTCTTGCCGGAATTCTGAAAAAATACATTCCGGGATGCCAAATAGTGTTTTTAGGGCAAACCTATACACAGCCTGTGGTGAATCTTTCGAAACATATTGATGGGTTTATCAACTACAAGGAACTCTCGGCGCTTGACTTCGAAGCTCAGGTAGCCGAAATAAAAAAACACGGATTCGATGTGGCCATTCATGTTTTTCCCAAAAAACCCATTGCGCAATTGATTTATAAAGCCCGCATTAAAACCAGAATTGGCACCTCGCACCGATGGTATCACTGGCTCACCTGCAATAAGTTACTGCATTTCTCCCGCAAAAATTCGAATCTTCACGAGGCTCAGTTAAACATCAAATTACTTGCTCCACTTGGAATTAAAAAATCCTTGAGTATCGCTGAAATCGCAAATTTATACGGCTTCCAATGCAATTTTTTACTTAAGGGAGAACACAAAAAGCTTCTATCGTCGGGCAAAAAAAACATCATCCTTCACCCAAAATCAAAAGGCAGTGCCGTGGAATGGGGATTGGAGAATTTTGCTCAACTCATTCTACTCCTTCCGCCCGAAAAGTTCAATATTTTTATCAGCGGTACCGAAGACGAAGGGAAACTTTTCAGGAAACAGTTGATTGAGCCTTTCCCCCAGGTTCAGGACATGAGCGGCAAATTCAGTCTCGAAGAATTTATTGCCTTTATCGGCCAAAGCCATGCTATGATTGCCGCCAGCACCGGACCCCTCCATATCGCAGCCGCACTTGGAGTTTTTGCAGTTGGCCTTTTCCCTCCCCATAAACCCATCCATCCTGGTCGTTGGCAACCCATAGGAAAACACACGAAAATCCTGCTGCTTTACCCGGAAAATCAAAAAAATTCAGTGCCTTCTCTCATGGCTCAGGAAGTTTTTGCTGCCTTAAACGATGGGCTCAAATAGCCGGATTTATCGCTGAAAGAATCATTGAATCGTGGTTAATATTCCATAAAGATTTTATCAATTCTTCGGTATATCGGGGGCAATAACTAAATTTGCAGGGTTAATATTAAGAATATGATTTACTCTAATTTCCACACGCACAGCAATTTTTCCGATGGCAGCGTCGACATGAAACTCTATTGCCAAAAAGCCCTGGAGCTTAGCTTCCACTCGTTGGGCTTCTCCGATCACGCCCCCGTGCAATTCAACAATTCGTTTTCAATTCCATTCGAAAAAATTCACCAATATTTCGAAACCATTCAATCGCTAAAAACTGAATATCAGGGGAAACTGAATATTTTTACAAGCATAGAAGCCGATTTCATTCCAAATCACAGCTACGATTTCGACTATTTCCGCCAGTTAGCTCCTATGGATTATCTCATTGGAAGCATTCACCTGGTTTTTAATGAAAAGAAAAACCGCATGTGGTTTATCGATGGCTCCGACCCACAGGTTTGGGACAAAGGGCTTGCAGAAATATTTGACGGGGATATTAAAAAAGGAGTTATAACCTTTTACGAGCAAACCATGAATATGATTGAGACCCGGAAACCCGATGTGATAGGTCATTTTGACAAAATAAAAATGCATAATAAAGATAGGCTCTTCCTCACCACCGACAAATGGTACCGCGATTTAATTGACAAAACCCTATCACTTATTCATGAACACCACATGGTTCTCGAAATCAATACCCGGGGAATTTACAAAGGCCGCTGCAAGGAGCTTTTTCCTTCGGCACATTCCGCCCTTCAGGCTCAAAAAATGGGAATCCCCATCATGCTGAATTCCGATGCACATCAGCCCGCCGAGCTTAACGGGGGCTATGAATTAGCCTTAAGCGAATTGAAAAAACATGGTATAGCTGAACTTGTAGAGTTTACAAGCAGGGGATGGAAAACCAGGGCCATTTAATGCCTTGGTAAACAACCACTTCTCTCCTATTTACTAAACCGGACTATCAGCTCGCCATTGCGTTCGGCCACTTCAAATTGTCCTGATAGAAATGCCTGCCGCTGCGCTGGGCTCAACTCGTTAAATTTCTTAAATCCATCGGCAAAGGCTCTAATGAAAGATTGAAAAGCTACATTGGATTTCTCGCCATAGGGCATCTCTGCTTCACTGGCTTCTGATTCCTGATTATTATCGAACATACTGATCTGATAGCTTTTTTCGGTAATAGCCATCCGATTCTCAGTAAGATTTTTAAGCTCATAAACCAATTCTTCCTTCAGTCGCAGGCTCAACTCGGCATTTCCGGGCGCATCACCCATAAAGCGAACCAACTGCTTTAGAAAATGTGGCTTCGATTTGCTCCATTCAAACAACCACGATTCCATTCCCGGCGAGGCGCAAAGCAAATAAAACCTTTTTTGGTGTATTCCTTCGCCAAATTCCGTTTCATGCTTCATCCTTTCCACCAGCATTTCGGCTGCCAAAGGCAAATGATAGTAAATAAAATGACTGGCCCGTGGCAAGTGGGTTTGCATTTGCTCCGACACTAAAAAATACTGACCTTCCTGCTCGGGCGATTGCCAAACAACAGCCACCTTTTTCTCCATTTGCAAAGCACGAAGCAGCTGATTTTGAATGGCCGTGGACGAAACAAAAATCACTACTTTCTCATCATCCTTTAAACTAAGCTTGTGATTGATGAAATGAATAAACTCCTTCATTTTGGGAGGCGTCTGCTCGCTGATTTCAACCGTCCGAGTAAACTGACTCAACCGAAACAGTTGCTGAAGCCCTGTTCTAAGCTGCAAAATCTCAAATTGATTAAGGTAATCCTTGCGGGCATATTGCAAAACCCTTTCCGCTATATACGATTGCTCTTGTTTTAACTCTTTGGTAAGAGCCACCGGAATTTTTATAATATCGGCTTTGGGCAGCTGATTGGCCACCTCATTTCTGCTCCTTCTCAAATAAACATCTTCCATCCGCTCTTTAACCAGCTCCAGATGATGATAACCTATAATCCGGTCGGCGTCGTTGGAATCGTAAAGACAATGCTTATACGATAGCTCCCACAAAGGTGTGAGCAAATGCTGATTGATGAGCGAAGCCATGGTATAGTACTTAATCAAACTCGACTCTAAGGTGCTGTCGGTAATTAAGAGTATATGATTGTATTTCAGCCTGTTTAGCTTCTTTACCAATCCCGACTCGTAATCATCAATTTTCTGAGCTTCATCAATAATTAAAAAATCGATGCCCGATGTTATACCAATTTCATCAAAACTTTCTATCCGAAAACATTCTTTATAGGCTTCAGTAACCCATAATTCCAGCTCCTTTTCCCAATGGGATATTAAATGGTCGGGACATAAAATCTGAACTTTGGAAAATCCCGAATACTCAATCTTGAGAAGGGCGGCATTGATGGCAGTTGCTGTTTTCCCCAAACCAATTTCGTCGGCCAGAATAACCCCTTTTCGGGCACCAATGAACATGGCCGCTTCGCGCTGATATTTAAAAAGTCTGGAATTCAGCAAGCCTTCCCGAACCACCAACCGCGCAAAAAAATCTTTAAGCGACTTGTTTCCAAAATATTCGGCTATATACTTTTTAACTTCCGGACGAATCTTGATGAGCTTAAAGCGCTGAATCTTCTCCAGAAAAATATGCAATTCATTCAGTTTATGCGGTAAATAGACCTGGTCGGCATCAAAGAACTCATCGAGAATTTGCTGAACAGCCAAATCGGGCGAATGGGGAAAAAACCAGGCAATTTGATAATTCTTCAGTGGATGCCTGAAAATTTCGATAAATGGGTAGGCTTGCGCCGGAAGATGTTCGAGATTGTGAGTAGCCGCAAAATAATCGAAGGCAAACATCAGGTGTTTGCAGGTTTCCAGCTTATTGGTTTGATAATCGGGACACGAACAATAACCCAAACGCTTGTCGAAATCGTAAAAACTGAGTAAATAAGAACTCCCCGAAGCTGCCAACAGATGATGCTCGCCGTGAATATTGTCGGCAAAATCAATCTGGTATTTCTCCGATACCGATTTCTCCTTGCGCTCGTCTAAAACACGCGCTATCATCCCTTCGCGCGAGTAAATGATGCTTCCGGCCAAATCGGCTCTAAAATTCCGGTTCAACTCCTGTTGGGTTTGCAGTGCTGCTGCAAAAACGTGGGCGCAAACCGCCTGAGAAGCACATGAGCAAGTATGCTCAACTTTTTTCTCACTAAAAAATATTTTTGTGGTAAAATCATTGTAATCATCTTCTACCTGATACTCAAACTCATTGATTCCTGATTTCATTAAGGAGCATTGGCCATCTTCGTACAAACCAAATCCCCTTTTATAAGCCAACCGGCTCAATTTCATTGTCAACTGCAAGTCCTTGAGAAAATCCGCAAGTAATTCCTGATTTATTTCTTTATGCATAATCGTAGTGCTTATGGCAAAACTAATGCTATTTCCAATTAAGTTTCGAATCGCATAAATAATTGTTTCTCACTTTACAACCCATCAAAATATTTCGTAACTTAAACCTAAAAAAATCATGCTTCACCGATTTGCAGAAAACCCCATCATCAAAACATCCAATCTTAAGCCCTTACATGCTGATTTTAGGATACTTGGCGTTTTTAATCCCGCCGCTTTTATCTTCAATAAAAAAATCTGCCTTTTGCTTCGGGTGGCCGAACAACCCATTCCGAAGGCCGGGAAATGCAGAATTCCGTTTATCGATCATAGCTCAGGGGAGGCTAAAATGTCGTTTTTTGAGCTGAACAGCAACGACAAAGATCTCGATTTAAGCGATGTTAGAAAATACAACTACTGTGGCCGCGACTATCTGAGCTCACTTTCACATTTTCGCCTGGCAAGCAGTAGCGATGGAAAGATTTTTGAAATCGACAGCAAACCCTGGCTTTTACCCGATGGCGAAAACGAAAATTTTGGCATAGAAGATGCGCGCGTTACCCAAATAGAATCAACCTATTATATCAACTATTCAGCCGTTTCTGACGACGGATATGTTACCTCGCTAATTAAAACTAAAAATTTCAAATCGCTAAAAAGGCTGGGCATAATTTTTCATCCTCTGAATAAAGATGTGGCCATATTTCCCGAAAAAATCGGCGGGAAATACTTTGCTCTTCACCGACCCGATTCCATGCCCTTTGCCAAACCCGCCATCTGGATTTCGTCATCACCCGATTTGGTTCACTGGGGCAACCATCATGTCTTGCTCAGGCCCGGCCAAAACGATTGGAACAAGCTGAAAATTGGCGGTGGTCCTCCCCCAATAAAAACCGAAGCCGGATGGCTGGTTATCTATCATGGAGTCAAACAACCTGCTGCCGACTCCTCCGAATTCTATTCACTGAGCGCCATGCTGCTCGATCTGGAAAACCCCCAAAAAATACTTTCAAACCTATCGCCCATCCTGATTCCTGAAACGGACTATGAAACCAATGCCTTTGTAAAAAATGTGGTTTTTTCAAACGGAGCCATCATTCACCCCCAAACACAAGAACTCATGGTGTATTATGGTGCAGGTGACGAGAGTATTGGTGTTGCGGCGATTCCCCTGAAGGAAATATTAAATCAACTGACTTAAAGAAACCCTTACAAACGAAATATTTTCTTGTTCCAAATAGCCATCATCAGTAACTGACAGAAAAGCTCCCTGTCGCTTATTCACATTTCATAACACAAAAAAATATCAATCCTCATCTTTAATCTTTACTTTTGCCACCCGTTAATCCAAAGCTTATGAGATATAATTACATCTGGATGATTGCCCTTCTGGGACTTTTGCTTTTTTCGTGCCGCAACAAACCTTCCGAACATAGCAACGAAGCCGAAATTACCATGCAAAGCGATTTGTTTTTCAATATCAATGTCGATAGCCTTTCCATTGAAACCTATCAATTAAGGAAAAACCAAAATCTGGCGGATATCCTGGCCATGCAGAAATTAGATTATAATCAGGTGCTTCAGGTTGAAAACTATCCAAAATATGTCTTCGATTCACGCAGAATGAAAGCCGGAAACACCTATCATATTCTTAAAACCGACGATAGCCTTAGGACATGTAAATACCTGATTTATGAAAAAAACAAGGTGGATTACGTGGTGATGCATTTCGATAGCGTGGTAAAGGTTTTTACCGGGAAAAAAGATGTTAAAATAGTGCTCGACACCATTACGGGGGTTATTAAATCTTCGTTGTGGGCATCGCTCGACGAGAAAAATATTGACCCGCAAGTTGCAGTAGAACTTTCGGAAATATATGGCTGGTCCATCGATTTCTTTGGCATTCAGAAAGGTGACCATTTCAAGGTATTTCTGGAACATATGGTGGTTGATGGCGACACCATAGGAGTTGGCAATATTTATGCTGCCAATTTCAATCACAACTCCATCAACTACGAAGCTTATTATTATGTTCAAAAAGACGAGGGAACCTTCTTCGACGAAAAAGGTAACAGCCTGAAAAAAAGCTTCCTGAAAGCTCCCCTTCAATACAGCCGCATCAGTTCCGGATTTAGCAACAAGCGTTTTCATCCGGTTCTGAAAATATACAGGGCTCATCATGGAGTGGACTATGCCGCCCCAACCGGAACTCCTGTTTTCACCATTGGCGACGGCGTGGTTATTGACAAAGGATATCAAAAATCGGGGGGAGGAAACTATGTTAAAATTAAGCACAATGGCAGTTATACCACCGTTTATATGCACCTCAATGGCTTTGCCAAAGGGCTGCAGGTTGGTAAACGATTGAAACAAGGCGAAATTTTAGGATATGTAGGAGCCACTGGACTGGCCACAGGTCCCCATCTCGATTTTCGTGTTTATCACAATGGCGTTCCCATCAATCCGCTGAGCATTAAATCGCCCCCCATGGAACCCATTGACAGCTCAAACCGAAAAGATTTCCAGCAATTGGTTGATTCATTAAGGCCCACAATACTTTAGGCTAAGAAAAAACGATTATAATCCCAAGATTTCTCAATCGCCTCACAAGCTCGGCTCCATCGAAATGACCTGATAATGTGGTGGTAATAAAA
>DYSN01000022.1 GCA_020718205.1 Draconibacterium orientale | reverse complement strand
ATTCACTTCCCAAGCCGCTCCGTGCCGTGCCATGGCCTGCCCACGGTGTTTCAGATGGAAAAACTGTGTTTCAACTTTTCTTGATTACATTTAATTGAATCGTGGTCTGCTTGCTGTTTCAGACTCCCCATTTGATATTAAATCTTCCGAAGGTCTGCATGACCACAGAGTGGTCAAATGTTTATAAAAAAAGGAATAAACCGGAAATCCGACTCCAGCGGAGTCGCACAAAACAATGGTTTTGCATGGCTTGCTCCAATCGTTCTATAGAGAAATCTCTTATATTTGGCTATCAACATAAAAATGTTGGAAATAATTGTGGATTATTCGGCAAATGCAGTTGAACTAAGCTAACTTTGTAGACGTACGCATTCTATAAACTGACATACTATGCAAAGAAAATATATCGTGCTATGGTTGCTATCCATAGTTTTTGTTGCTTTGGTTTCATCGCAGCTTCCCAAAATAGTATCTGATGAAGAATACAAAATCGCATTGGGCGATTATAATAAGGTATTCTCCGTTGTTCTCCCCACAGAAATAAGTTTTGCGGGCGAAAACGTTCCCATGGGCCAGTTTTATGTTCAGGAAGCCTTGGATAACGAGCTCACTGTGAACACCTACTGGCATTCATCCACTATTTTTCTCATTAAAAAAGCCAACCGTTGGTTTCCGGTAATTGAACCCATTTTAAAAAAGAACGGTATTCCCGACGATTTTAAATACCTGGCAGTTGCCGAGAGTGGACTAAAGAATGTGGTTTCTCCTGCGGGAGCCTCCGGATTCTGGCAGATTATGAAAACCACTGGTCAGGAATATGGTTTGGAGATAAACTCGGAAGTTGACGAGCGATATCATGTGGAGAAAGCCACCGAAGCTGCCTGCAAATATTTGAATAATGCCTATAAAAAGCATGGAAGCTGGACATTGGCAGCAGCTTCCTATAATGCTGGAATGGGAAAAATTTCGAAAGAAACCGAAAAGCAAAAGGAAGATAACTATTATGATATGAATTTTGGTGAAGAGACCGGAAGGTATGTTTACCGAATTTTGGCTTTGAAAGAAATTCTATCAAAACCCACTCAATATGGCTTTCATTTAAGGAAAGAAGATTTATACCAGCCTTTTAAAACCTACGAAGTTGAAGTGGATAGTACCATCCCCAACCTGACAGCTTTTGCATCTCGTTTTGGTTTGAATTACAAGGAATTAAAAATTTATAACCCCTGGCTCAGAGATGCTCATTTGCCCGATGTTTCACGAAAAATATATAAAATCAAAGTACCTGTTAAACAGTAAGGATACTTTTGCATTGGAATTTCTAACTTTATTTTGAAGTGCAAAATGATTTAAAAACGGTTCTTTGTTAACCGTTTTTTTCATTTTTTTTGTGCACTTTTGCAACCAATATTCTAACATTCATATGGAATTTACTCCCTCACAAAACACTCATTTAGACGAGCAGGAATACATTGAAGTTTACGGTGCCAGGGTTCATAATCTGGATAATATCGACGTCAGAATTCCGCGAAATAAACTGGTTGTTTTAACCGGATTGAGCGGAAGTGGTAAGTCTTCACTGGCTTTCGATACCATTTATGCCGAAGGTCAGAGGCGGTATTTGGAAACTTTTAGCACCTATGCCCGGCAGTTTATCGGGAATATGGAAAGGCCCGATGTGGATGAAATCAAGGGTTTAAGCCCGGTAATCTCCATTGAACAGAAATCGACCAATAAAAATCCCCGCTCCACCGTTGGAACAATCACCGAAGTTTATGACTTTCTCCGACTCCTTTTTGCCCGCGTTAGTACAGCCTATAGCTACGAAACCGGAGAAAAAATGGTTAAATACAATGACCAACAGATTGTTCAACAAATATTTGAAGAATACAACGGTCAGCGAATAGCACTTTTGGCACCCATGGTAAAAGGCCGCAAGGGTCATTATCGTGAGCTCTTTGACAAGGTTCAGCGGCTGGGGTTTTTGAATGTACGAGTGGATGGAATTTTGCAGGAAATATTTCCAGGAATGCAACTCGATCGTTATAAAATTCATGATATCGAAATTGTAGTTGACAAGCTGGTAGTTGGAGAGAAGTTTGACCAAAGAATAAAAAAATCGGTGGAAACGGCCTTAAAGCATAGTAAAAACAGTTTGCTTGTTTTAAACATCGATACACAGAAAACTTCGTTTCTGAGCAAGAAACTTATGTGTCCAACCACAGGAGTAGCCTACGATGACCCGGAGCCCAACACCTTCTCGTTTAACTCTCCCTATGGGGCTTGTAAAAAGTGTAACGGACTTGGAAGCATAGCAGAAATCGACATCGACAAAATTTTCCCCGACAAGAATAAAAGCATTAAAAAAGGCGCCATTTCGCCCATTGGCGACTATAAACCATCGTGGATATTCAATCAGCTCGAGGCCATTGGAAAGAAATACGATTTTGATTTGGATACACCCATTGCGGAGATGTCGGAAGAGGCTATAGATACCATTCTTTACGGTTCCAATGCCACCATTCAGATTTATAAGGAAACTCTGGGAGTTACATCGCATTATACCATTAATTTCGAAGGTATTGTAAATTTTATCAATAATCAGAATCAAAATACCAACTCAGATTCCATAAAGCGATGGGCCGAGAGTTTTATGAACGATACGGTTTGTCCGGCATGCCATGGCACCAGGCTTCGGCAGGAGTCACTTTCATTCAGGTTGGATGACAAAAATATTTCGGAACTGGCTTGCTTGGACATTTCTCAACTCTACGAATGGTTAGAGAACTATCAGACTGACGATGACAGCAAAAGAGCTAAGATAGCTCATGAAATCCTCAGGGAAGTACAAACTCGTTTGAAGTTTTTGCTCGATGTGGGTCTGGGTTATTTATCACTCGATAGAAGTGCTCGTTCTTTATCTGGCGGGGAGTCGCAACGCATTCGACTGGCAACCCAAATTGGTTCGCAGCTTCAGGGAGTGCTCTATATTCTTGATGAGCCCAGTATTGGCTTGCATCAGCGCGACAACCAAAAGCTCATTAAATCGCTTATGGATTTACGCGATGTGGGCAATTCGGTGATTGTGGTGGAGCACGACGAAGAAATGATGCGCAGTGCCGATGAAGTGATTGATATGGGTCCTGGTGCTGGTGTTCATGGGGGAAAAATTGTGGCTCAGGGAACCCCCGAACAGATGCTCAATTGCCATAGTCTTACCTGTGCCTATCTCAATGGCGAGAAAAGCATTGCAATCCCCAAAAAACGCAGACCAGGGAATGGACTTCAAATTTGGCTGAAAGGAGCCACGGGCAATAATTTGAAAAATGTCGATTTGCAACTACCTTTGGGTAAATTAATATGTGTGACAGGTGTTTCGGGAAGTGGAAAATCTACACTCATTAACGAGACCTTATATCCCATCTTAAACCATCATTTATACAATGCCTTAAAAAAACCATTGAATTATTCATCTATAGAAGGCATTGAAAATATAGATAAAGTTATAGATATTGACCAGAGTCCTATTGGGCGCACCCCTCGCTCCAATCCAGCTACCTATACCAAAGTTTTTGACGAAATAAGAAATCTGTTCGTTATGGTTCCTGAAGCAAAAATACGGGGATATCAACCTGGCCGATTCTCGTTCAACGTGAAAGGTGGAAGGTGCGAAACATGTAAGGGAGCAGGGGTTAAAGTGGTGGAAATGAATTTTTTGCCCGATGTAATGGTGGAATGCGAAGAATGTCAGGGAAAGCGATATAACCGTGAAACCCTCGAGGTGCGATATAAAGGAAAATCTATTAACGATGTTCTTAATATGACCATTGAGCAGGGAACTGAATTTTTTGAAAACATACCCAATATTCAGCGCAAGCTCAAAACCATGAACGATGTGGGTTTGGGATATGTCACTTTGGGACAGCAGTCTACAACATTAAGCGGGGGAGAGGCACAGCGTGTAAAACTCGCTGGTGAGCTGGCAAAAAAATCCACCGGAAAAACATTCTATATCCTCGATGAGCCCACCACAGGGCTTCATTTTGAAGATGTTCGGGTATTGCTCGATGTTATCAATAAATTGGTGGATAAAGGAAATACTGTTTTGGTTATAGAACACAATATGGAGGTGATTAAGGTGGCCGATCATATTGTTGATTTAGGTCCCGAAGGAGGCAATGGAGGTGGAAGAATCCTTGTGGAAGGCACACCGGAACAAATCATCAACTCCAAAGAAAGTTTCACTGCATATTATCTCAAAGAGATTCTCAGGTTTTAGATTTAATCATTCCCTGATCGGCAAAGCTGAAGTATTTTCCTTGACCAACAATAATATGGTCAAGTACAGAAAGTTCCAGAGCATGCCCTACTTCTACCATTTTGTTTGTGATGGCTATATCCTGTTGGCTGGGTTGTAGATTTCCCGAAGGATGATTATGACATAGGATGATGGAATTAGCATGTCGGTTGAGCGCAGTAATAAAGATTTTTTTTGGATCGACTGCGGTTCCGGCCTGGCCGCCCTCACTGATTTTTTGTACCCCCATAATTTCATTGTTTCTGGTGAGAAGTATTATGTAGAACTCCTCATATGTTAAATCGGAAAGATAGGAATAGGCAGCATCAAAGGCATCGTTGCTAGTTGAAACTTTTTTGCGTGCAATGGCTTCGGTTGAGCGGTAACGCCGGCCCAATTCCATGGCAGCAATAATGCTGATGGCTTTGGCTTCGCCTATTCCCTGAAATTTGGTTAGGTCTCCGATGGTATATTTAGACAGTTCCTGAAGGTTATTGTCGGTTTGGGCAAGAATTTTTTTCGAAAGTTCCACTGCCGATTCGTTTCTGGAGCCCGATCCAATGAGAATGGCGATGAGTTCGGCATTGCTTAGAGAAGATTTACCCTTTAGAATGAGTTTTTCGCGGGGACGATCTTCTTCAGCCCAGCTTTTTATAGTTGTATTGTTTGATGGGTTATTCATAGTCAGAGGTTAAGCGAAAATAATGGTACTGAAAAAATGGGGGTCATTTTATCGGTAGGGCAAATATAAAAAAAAGACCATACTTGGGGTATGGTCTGATAGTTTTTAAACGAAAGCCAAATTAAGCCAGAGCATTCACATGCTTCATAAGCTTCGATTTCAGGTTTCCAGCTTTGTTTTTATGAATGATTGACCTTTTGGCATTTTTGTCAATCAAAGATAAAACAGCAGACAATTGAGCCGAAGCATCGCTTTTGTTATCTAAGTCTCTAAGTTTTTTAATCGCGTTACGCATGGTTTTGGCGTAGTAGCGATTGTGCAATTTGCGAACTTCTGCCTGTCTGATTCTTTTTAAAGCTGATTTATGATTAGCCATTCTGAAATTATTTTTAAATTGTCTATTATTTCTTTCTTTATTTCGGGCTGCAAAGATAGTGTATTTTATTTAAATCGCAAATACTTAAATATAAAATTCCCGGAATATTATTTTATGGGTTTTTAAAAAAATAAACGTACCTTTGTGCTCCTATTTTAATGGGAATGATTCCGTAGCTCAGCAGGTAGAGCAACAGCCTTTTAAGTTGTGGGTCCTGGGTTCGAATCCCAGCGGGATCACAGTTTTTTAAATCCGTTTCGGTTAGTTCTGGAACGGTTTTTTTTATTTATCCATGGCTGTTAACTGGTTATCCTGTTGTTTTTGATTTCCTGTTATGCGCCAATTAATTTTAAAGAGCGATGAAATTACTCATGATTTTTGCCGATGTATTTGAATATCAGCCCACCATTAAGGTATTGGAAAGCTTCGATGAGGTGGAAAATGGCAGCAGTTTAAGCGGTCAGTTGGTCGCTTTTATTCATGCTGAAGAGACGGATATGCAAAACGAAGAGGATGTGATGGTTAAATTGGTGAAAAATTTGAAATGGGCAGCAAAGAAAAACGGGGTTATGAATGTCGTTTTGCATTCATTTGCGCATTTGTCAGAAAGCAAAGCATCGCCCGAATTCACCAAAGGGTTATTCGATAAAGTGGAATCGAAGATGAAAAATGCCGATTATATAGTACATCAAACCCCTTTCGGTTATTTTCTCGATTTGAATATGAAAGCGCCAGGCTATAGCATGGCACGGGTATTTAAGAGCTTTTAGTGCTATTCATTTTGAGCAATAATATCTAAAACCCGTTTCAGTTCATCGGGTTTGAAAGGTTTGCTCATATACTCGTTCATACCTGCATTGATGCAGGCTTCCTTGTCGCCTTTCATGGCATTGGCTGTTAGCGCAATAATGATGAGGGGCTTATTGTTTACATCTTTTTCGAATTCTCTGATTTTGCGTGTAGCTTCCAATCCGTCCATTTCGGGCATTTGAATATCCATAAAAATAATATCGTAGCTGTTTTTAGAAAACATATCCACTGCAATTTTTCCATTAAGTGCTGTTTCTACTTTGTGTCCAAGTTTTTCGAGGTGCATTTTGGCCACTTTTTGATTGATGGGATTGTCTTCGGCAAGCAGGATTTTGAACATTTTTTTAGTTGTTTTTTCGGCAGATAAATCATTGGGTTTTTTTTCCTGAGCAGCTTCGTTCACAGCCATTAAATGTTTGTGATAGGATTTGTCGAAATCTACCCAAAACCAGAAGGTTGAGCCATAGCCCTCGGTACTTTCTACTCCAATATCGCCGCCCATGAGGTTAGTAATATTTTTGGAGATGGCAAGCCCAAGGCCGGTTCCCCCATAAATTCTTGTGGTACTGCTGTCGATCTGTGAGAAGGATTTAAACAATTTTTTTATGCCTTCGGGGGGAATTCCTATTCCGGTGTCAATAACATCGAATTTAACCCGGGTAAATGAGTTTGTGAGTTTTATAGGGTAAACTTTTAAGGTAACTCCGCCTTTTTTAGTAAATTTTATGGCGTTGTTCAGCAAATTGATGAGCACCTGTTTCAATCGGTACGGATCGCCTTTAACCCACTCGGGTAGCTCCGGAGATATATTTAGTTCGAAGTTCAGGTTGTTTTCTTTAATTTTAAACCGGAAAATCTCGTCAAGCTCTCTAAGTGTATCTGCCAGGTTGAAATCTATATTTTCGAAGTCGATTTGTCCGGCTTCAATTTTAGAGAAATCAAGAATATCGTTGATGAGTGCCAGAAGATTTTGGGCTGATTGATGAATGGTTATGGTAAAATCTTTTTGCTTTTCATCGAGATGGGTTTGTTGCAGCAAATCGGTCATGCCAATAATGCCATTCATGGGAGTTCTGATTTCGTGACTCATATTGGCTAAAAACTCGCTTTTGCTTTTATTGGCTAAATCGGCTTTTTCTTTGGCGGCAATCAGTTCATTTTCAATTCGTTTTCTTTCAACAATCTCTTGAAGCAGGGTATCCATGTTTCGTTGAAGCTCCAGAGTTCTGCTTTGAACCTGGTCGGTGAGTTCTTCTTCGTGCTGATGCATATTTCTGACACGGATTTTGTAGAGCAGTACACTAATGAGTATGGCCACACTGAGCAGGATGATGTAAAACCAAATGGTTTGAGTGAAAACAGGTTGAATGATAATGGGTGCTTTGGTTTTTGCTTCGCCCCATTCTCCCGAACCATTGTCGGCTCTTACCCTGAAAATATATTCGCCTGGAGGTAAGTTGGTATAGTTGATGGAAGTGCTATTGCCCATATTGAGCCATTTATTGTCATAATTTTCCAGCAATACCCTGTATTGAATATTTTCGGGGTAAGTATAGCTCAAACTGGCATAATCGAAGGTAAAGCGGTATTTCCCTGAGTTCATAATGATTCTTTCGCGGGGAGAGTAAAGTGTAGTATCGACTTTAATTTGATTTATAACCACTCTGGGATCCGGAATATTCATCTGTTTCCAGTTGGAATTGGCAGTAATAAGTGCTTCGATAGCAGGAATATATATAATACCTTGCTTATTAATGAGCGAAGCGGTGGCACCAGCACATTCAAAATCATGCAGACCACTTTTTTTATTAAACAATTCCCATTTCAGAGGGTGGCTGGGTTCTTCTTTTAGCTTAAGAAGTTCACTTTTTGCCACTTTAATGATTCCATTGGAGCTTGTTAGCCATAAAAAATCATGCTTATCGATGATGATATCGAAAATGGCCATTAATGGGATTTGCTTATATAGTTCGAAATTTTGAATTTGTTTGCCGGCAATGTGGCTGATTCCGTGTTTGGTGGCAACCCAATAGCTGTTGTCGTTATCGATGGTGGTATTGAAGCACAGGTTATTATCGAGCCCACTCTCGTTGTTGATGATAGAAATACTTCCGTTGGGATGAATAATATTTAAACCACCGTTGTCGGTGCTAATCACCATGTTACCGCTTTTATCTTCATCCACCCCCAGAATGAAATTTGATGACAAACCGTTTTCTTTCCCCAAATGGCGCCATTGACCATTGGGCGACAGGATATCGATTCCGGTTGAGCGTGTTCCCACCCAAATATTGCCCTTGCTGTCTTCGATTGTTAATCTGCAAAGGCTACCACTTAGGCCATTCTTTTCGGTATACAGCATTTCCTGTCCCCCGGGTGTTCTTTTAAGAAGACCCACATAAGTGCTGATCCAGATATTTCCTGCTCTATCCTGCGAGATGTCATATATTTTATTGTCAGCTAAAGGAGTTTTGATTGGAAAAGGTGTTATCAGGTTGTTTTGGAGCGCATTAATTCGTCCATTTGAGGAGCCGATCAGGATGGTTCCATCGGAAAGTTCACAGATTCCCCCAACTGATTCGGTGGCTAATCCATCGGTAGCTGTATAGGTTTTGAACTGATTGTCAATGATTTGGTATAAGCCGTTTCGGTAGGTTCCAACCCAGATATTTCCTTCATTATCTTCTATTGATTTTATAACTCTGATGTGGCTCGATTCCTGAAATGGTTTTGTAAAATCGCCATTGATGCTGGTTTTATACAGCCCTTTTATGGTGGATACGATGACTTGATTTTGGGATGTTAAATAACAATGATTTGTGCTTGAGTTCTTTAGTTCTGGAATCTCAACGAGTTGAGAGCCTTTATGAAGGTAGAGTCCGGTATAGGTAGAATAGAATACATTGCCATTTGGTAAAAACAGAATATGTTGAATTTGAGATAGTTCTGGTCTTTTATGCTCGGGAAGTTGAATAAGCTTCCCATCGTCATGAACAAAAACGCCCATGTTTTCAGTACCAATCCAAATGTTGCCATCGAGTCCTTTGCCAATAAAATTGACGCTTGTATTGTTTAATGATGATGATTCTACTTTAGTGAGGGTATTTTTAAGAATGTTGAGAATATAAACCCCATTATTTTTCGTTCCTATCCATAATTTGGTATTATCCTCGGCAAAAATTCGTTGAATAAAGAAGTCGGGCGTAGAAACTTTAATGAGTTTATTGTTTTTGTATTTAACTATTCCCTGATTTGATGTGCCAAAAATAAGCGTAGAATCGGGCGTTTCGGTAATCGAATACACGCTGTTTGCTTTAAAATAAAGCGGGTTATTGCTGTCGAACATGAAAAACTTGTTACCATCGTAGCGCAAAAGGCCATTATAGGTTACAAGCCAAATATAGCCCGATTTGGATTGATGAATGTCTAAAATGGCACTACTCGGAAGCCCGTTTTCTGTGGTCCATTGGCGAGTTGCATAGTTGGCAGCAATTTTTTGTGCCGATAATGAACTCGTATTTAAAGTTAAAGCAATTAAAAAAGCCCAAAATATTAGGACTCTAATTGATTTTGAAGGAAAAGTCATTTTTTGAAAATGTTTAAGCCAAATTACAAAAAAATGGAATAGGCACAAGTATTCCTTCGAAATTGGTTAGGCTTAGGTTATCAAACAAGGGTTTTGAAGTTTTTTTTGGGCAGGAGTGTTGTGTTACTGATGTTTTCTGTCTTCCATAAATAATTGAATGAGTGGATATTATAGATTTATTCCAAGAAAAGGCGTTTGGTTAAGCTATTGTATTAATTTTTGTATTTCGTGCCATATTTTATGCATTAAGTAGCCTGAAACGCCATCGCAGCCTTGCATGAAATAGGTTTTTTACCTTAGCAATTGTGCTTTGAAAGCTCGTTCAGCTTTTATATTTTCGCAACATGTTTATTGACTATGCTTTTTAACGATACTTACTATCAAATTTCGGAACCATCTGATGGGTTATTTAAGGACAAGGGGAGCAAGTTTCTTGCACATGCCTATCCTGTGAAGAATGAAGAAGAAATTAAAGGATGGCTCGAATTTTTGAGGAAGAAGTATTTTGATGCCCGGCATCATTGCTATGCCTGGATTTTGAATCCCGATAAATCTGCCTACCGAATCAACGACGATGGGGAGCCATCGGGTAGCGCGGGTCGCCCTATTTATGGGCAGATTTTGCGTGCCGATTTAACCAATGTGCTTGTTGTTGTAATCCGATATTTTGGAGGGACCAAACTCGGTATTCCCGGGTTGATAAATGCCTATAAAACTGCCACAAAGGAAGCATTGAGCGTGGCAGAGAAAACGGAGTTGTTTGTGAAGGATGTGTATAGAGTTGATTTTCAATATGCCGATATGAATTTGGTTATGAAATTGCTGAAGGATGAAAATCTGGATAATTTTGACCATGATTTTGGTGTGGACTGTTATCTGAAGTTTTCTGTCAGAAAAACAGAAAGCAATAGAATTTTCGATTTGTTTCGAAGCATTCACACCATCCGCATTAAATACGAAAAAACTATTTGATATGAATTTTTTACCGGAATTGGAGTGGAAAAGCCCTGCTGAAATTAAACAATTTCAGGAAGAACAATTGCGTGAAGGAATAAAATATGTTCACGCAAACTCGCGGTTTTACCGAAATCTTTTCGATCGGATGTCGTTAGCACCACACGAAATTCAATCGCTCGACGATTTGAAACGGCTGCCCGTTACCACCAAAGATGATTTGTTTTTGAACAACGAAGATTTTATTTGTGTTGATAAAGGGCATATTATAGACTATATTACTACCAGCGGAACCCTGGGCGATCCTGTTACTTTTGCCATGACCAATAGCGATTTGGAGCGATTGGCCTATAACGAGTGCATGTCGTTCAAAACCTGTGGAATCACCAAAAACGATATCATTCAACTGATGACCACCATCGACAGGCGATTTATGGCCGGTTTGGCTTATTTTCTGGGAGCCAGAAAACTTGGAGCCGGAATTGTGCGGGTTGGCAATGGAATTCCAGAGTTGCAATGGGACACCATTAAAAGGATTAAACCCACCGTTATTGTAGCGGTTCCCAGTTTTTTTCTAAAAGTGATTGAATATGCTGAGCAACATGGAATCGATTACAGAAATTCCACAATAAAAAAAGCTGTTTGTATAGGAGAACCGCTTCGTAATCAGGATTTTACCTTCTCAACTTTGGCGGAGAAAATTAAAGAAAAATGGGATATTGAACTCTATTCTACTTATGCCAGTACCGAGATGAGTACAGCCTACAACGAGTGTGTTGCCGGTTTGGGTGGTCATGAGCACCCGGATTTAATTATCACTGAATTTCTAGATGAAAACAATGAGCCTGTTGGTTTGGGCGAGCCCGGAGAAATAACCGTAACTACGCTGGGAGTTGAAGGTATGCCCTTGCTAAGGTTTAAAACCGGTGACATTGCCTATCATTATTCCGAAAAATGCAGTTGCGGACGGCAATCGCTCAGAATTGGGCCCGTAATTGGCCGAAGAAAGCAAATGATTAAGTACAAAGGAACCACCTTGTATCCGGCTGCTCTTTACGATGTTCTGGCCGACTATCCGCATATCGTGGACTATTTTATCGAAGTTTCGACCAATCATATTGGCACCGACGAGATAGTAATAAACATACTGACACAGCAAACTTCCGAGCGTTTTATTAAAAACCTTCAGGATCATTTCAGGGCAAAATTGCGGGTTGCTCCTCAAATTAAACTCATCGACTCCGCAACACTAAAACAACGGAAATACCCCGAAGCCAGTAGAAAGCCTCTGGTTTTTATTGACTTACGCAAATAATACTGAATGAAAACAGATCAATTCGATAAAATTCGTCCCTATAATAACGATGAGGTTCCTGCCGCATTGCAACGAATGATGGCTCACCCACATTTTCAAATGGCACTCGATTATCTTTTTGAAAAAGAGAAGCAGGCTCTTATTTTGGAAGAACTTAGAAAAGTAAAGGGGAATCTGGATTTTCAGAAGGCCTTTATGTATCGCGCCATCAACAGGATTTTGGAAAAAAGCAGCGATGGACTCTCCGTGGAAAACGAGCAAATGCTCAGAGAAATTGGTTCATGCGTATTTGTTTCGAACCACAGAGATATTCTACTCGATTCGGCCATACTCCAGGTTTTGCTTGTTGATTTGGAATTGGAAACCAGTGAGATAACCTTTGGGAGCAATTTAATGGTTAGTGATTTTATAATTGATTTTGGGAAAGTTAACCGCATGTTCATTGTTTACAGAGATGGCTCGCCACGCGAAATGCTCGAAAACTCAAAACGCTTGTCCGACTATATTCTTTATACCATAGAGCAGAAAAAGCTCTCCATATGGATTGCCCAACGCAAGGGTCGCACCAAAAATGGTTTGGATATGACGGATTCTGCGGTTTTAAAAATGCTGACTACCTTCGACAGGAAATCGCCGGTGGAGGCCTTTAAAAGACTTAATATAGTTCCCACCAGCATCAGCTATGAGTTTGAACCTTGCGAATTGCTCAAAATCAGGGAGCTGTACTATTTGGATCGGGGAGGATATACCAAAGCTCCCGGCGAAGATATTCAAAGCGTTCTCATGGGAATTACCCAGCCCAAAGGGAGAATACATCTGGCTTTTGGAACCCCGGTAAACGAGTTTTTAGAAGAAAATTCGAATCATCTGAATGCATATAACATTCATCAAAAGGTGGCTGAATATATTGATAACCAGGTTTATAAGCTTTTCAAGCTATTTCCGGCCAATTACTGGGCATTCGATAAATTAACGAAATCGGGTCAGTACAGCCATCTGTACTCCATTGAAACTGAAATGCTGATGACCCGCAGATTGGAGGCGCTCTATAGTTTTATGGGTTTCGAAAACCAAGAATTGGAGAATCTGTTTCTGGGCATTTATGCCAACCCGGTTATTGCTAAACTGCAGGAATTAAAAGATTGATTCAATGATACTTCCCGGTCAGTTGTATATTTTCGGGAAGGTGCGCCAGAATTTCCTGAACTATATATGATTCTTTTTCGGTGTGATATAAGTCTTTATAGAGTTTTACTATCAGACCTTCCAAATCTTCGCGTTTAAACTCGATGAACCGGTTTTGGGTGAGTACCATTAACAAGGTGTTTTCGAACGATTCGTGCAACGGATGTGGAACGATGGTTTTTACCCCTTTGATCCACTGAAAGCCTTGCGAAAAATAGAAGTTCATCTTATTGATTTTGTGGTCTTTCTGTCCGAATTCGGGGTCTTCAACTTCAAAAATAATATGATATTTCTCGTAGTACTCTGAATGCTTTAAAACATCGAAATACATTTTGGCAAATGGCACATCGGTGAACGATGGGATAACAGAAACAATCTCGTTGACCATAAAAGGAGTACCTTCGAGCCGCCAAAGAAGCGACATAAAAGCCGGCATAATATTCTGTTTTCCCATGATAATCACCGCATTACCGGAATCCATTTTCTGGTCGATGATTTCAGTTTTTAATTGCAGTTCATCGGCTGTTCCAGCTTTATATACTTCGATGGCTTCGTAGTATTCCTGATTTTGACGGTCGGTGATATTGTAGAAATTTATCATTTAGAATATTTTGAAATGCAAAAATATAAAAACAATGAAGCTGAAGAAATATCGCAGAATCTTAGTGAAATTTGACAACAGTGACCGCACTATCATTCTATGGTGCAATTCTAAATATCATATTTACAGCGTTATGAAGCTTATGTTCGAATAAATCTCGGGTTTTTTCAATACGATTAATTGAATATTTTTGCTAAAAAGTTGGGTATGAAAGTTTATAAATTCGGCGGCGCATCGGTAAAAGATGCAGAAGGA
This sequence comes from Draconibacterium orientale, assembly GCA_020718205.1. Lineage (GTDB taxonomy): Bacteria > Bacteroidota > Bacteroidia > Bacteroidales > UBA12170 > UBA12170. The sequence continues at coordinate 27,593 of DYSN01000022.1, read as the reverse complement.
ATCAGAAATCTGGTTTCTATTGTGAAGCAGGAAATGCAATGCCCCATAATCATGGTTGTGTCGGCCATGGGGAAAACCACCAATGCTTTCGAAAAGGTTTTACACCTTTGGGCGGAACAAGGCGACTGGAAATTGGAATGTAATCGTATAAAGTTCAGCCATTTAGAAATCTGTATAAGTCTGGGCATGGATATAGCCTCGATTCAAGCCAGATTGGAAAGCTTTTTTAGCGATATCAGTCTGATTCTTCAGACAAACGACCGCGGTTTATACGATTTTGTTTATGACCAGGTGGTTTCGTATGGAGAAATTATTTCAACCACCATTATCCATGAATACTTGCTCCATTCAGGCCTTCCGGCACAATGGGCCGATGCCAGAAAGCTCATTGTCACCGACAGCACTTACCGGGCTGCCAGGGTAAATCTGGATGCCACCGAAGATGCTCTGAAGAAAGCCATAGGATCTGATTTTAAAATTCTGATAATTCAGGGATTTATTGGTCATGATTCTCAAGGCTATACCACCACATTGGGCCGCGAAGGATCCGATTACACAGCAGCGCTGATGGCCTATAGTTTCAGGGTTCCTGAAGTTACTATATGGAAGGATGTGCCAGGGGTTTTTAGCGCCGACCCCAAGGTTTTTAAAAACGCAAAGCTTATTCTGCAATTATCCTACAAAGAAGCGGTGGAACTGGCGTTCTACGGAGCCAGCATCATTCACCCCAAAACCATTCAGCCGCTACAAATCCGAAGAATCAATTTGCGGGTTCGTTCGTTCTACGATATTCAGGATTCGGGGAGTCTGGTGTCGGAGGCGTTTTCTGCAGTAAAAGCCCTTCCATCTATAATTCTTAAGCGCAATCAAATCCTGTTAAGCGTTACTCCGCGCGATTTTAGTTTTATGGACGTGGCCAATATGGGACTTGTTTTTCAAATTCTCGCCCGCCATCAGCATCATATCAATCTCATACAAAACTCGGCCATAAGCTTTTCGCTTTGCATGGATTATAATCATAACCACTTCGACGAATTGTTTGCGGAGCTCTCGGAGCATTTCGAAACCAGGTATAACCTAAATCAGGTTTTAATCACCATTCGGCATTATGATTCGGGGTTGATTGATAAGATTTACGATAAATTGAATATCAAGCTTGAACAGCGAAACAGGTCGACCTATCAGATGGTGATGGGAGAGGATGCCTTCGAAACCGGATTTTTACCATTGGTGGACTAATCAAAATCCAGATTGTTGATAATATTCAACAGTTGATCGGGTTTGAAGGGTTTGGCCAAGAACTTGTCCATTCCCGCGCCCAAACATCTTTCACGGTCCCTATCCATGGCATAAGCAGTAACAGCCACAATTTTTATAGGTTTTACAACCTGATGGGTCTTTTCGTGGCTACGGATATTTATCGTAGCCTGAACGCCGTCCATTATGGGCATTTGAACATCCATGAGAATGAGGTCGAAAGGAGCTGCCAGAAATTTTTCGTAGGCTATTTTCCCATTTTCGGCTACAACTACCAGATGGCCTTGTCTCACAAGAGTTGCAACTGCAAATTTTTGGTTGAGAATATTATCTTCCACCAATAAGATGCTGAGTTTTTTTCCTGTGTAGGTGGGCGAAGCTTCCTGCATGAGCATGGGCGAGCTTTTGAATTTCATATCCAAATCGAACCAGAAAGTACTGCCATCTTGTTCGTTCGATATAAACTCGAGCTGCGAAAACAGCAAGCGGAGTAGAGCCTGGCTAATACTGAGCCCAAGTCCGATTCCGTCGGTGGAAATATTGGTATCGATGGTTGGTTTTTGGAGTTCGCCTCTGATTTTATTCTGTTTGGTTTCTGCAATTCCATAGCCACTGTCAGTAACGGAGAAACGCACCTTAACGATTCCTTTCTGAATGGCACTTCCGTGTTGAAGAAGTTTTGCGGAAATGGTTATATGGCCTTCTTTGGTAAATTTTACTGAGTTATTAATGAGATTCGAGATAATCTGGCGGATGCGATACTCGTCGCCGAACAACTGAGCAGGGATGTTTTCGTCAATGGTAAGGCTGAATATGAGTCCTTTACCTTCAATGCGTAGGCGATTCGATTGGTCTATGCTTTTGATAAATCTGTTGACCTGGAAATATTTTTCTTCAAGCTCCAAATCGTTCGAAATGATTTTGGAATAATCGAGAATATCGTTAACAATAACGATGAGATTGTCGCCGTATTTATTAATAATTTCGGTGTACTCGCTTTGTTCCTTCGAAAGTTGGGTCATCTTGAGTACGTCGATCATGCCAATGATTCCATTGAGCGGGATTCGGATATTCTGACTCAGATTTTTGAGAAAAACAGACTGGGAGTTTTGCAGGCACTCGAGTTGCCTGTTCTTTTCAAAAAACTTGTTGTTCAGTTCCTTAATTTGGTCGGATGACGAATTGTTGTTCAGTGGTTGATTAGTTGTCATTTTTCGTAGATGATTTAATATTATTTTCAATAATATGAAGTAATTCTGATTTTTCAATGGGTTTGGAAATATAATCGTCGAAGCCTGCCTGGAGCATTTTCTCTTTATCTCCTGTCATGGCATAGGCGGTTTGAGCCACAAATGGAATGGTCTTTGCTTTGGGAAAGCGCGATTTCATTTCGTTCATCACATCGATTCCGCTGTAGGGAGCTGGCAGGTTGATGTCCATGAGAACCAAATCGAAGCTGTCCGATTTAAAATGTTCCTCCACAAAACTCAGTGCTTCAGTTCCATCCACGCAAAGATGAAGCTTAGATATTTTAGAGAGCATTTTGGAAAAAACCAGTCGGTTCATTTTGTCGTCTTCCACCACCAAAATGGTGGGCTCGAAGTTCAGATTGAGATTGGTCACCGATCCGGCTATTTTTTCCTTAGGCTTGCCAGGCATGGGTTTATTCTGGTTTTCGGGGACAATAAACGGAAAAAACAGACTCACCACAGTTCCTTCGCCCTTTTTCGATTTCACCTGAACTTCTCCCTGAACCAACTCCATCAGTTTTTTAACCAAGGGCAAACCCAAACCGCTACCCTGATGGCTTTTATTATAGCCTAAGCTCTCCTGACGAAAAGGGGAAAAAATTTCGGGGAGAAACTTTTCGTCAATTCCAATACCTGTATCCTTAATTCTGATTAAAATCTTTCGATCCTCCTCGCGGTAAAACGATCCCATATTGATAAAACCGGCTTCGGTATATTTAATGGCATTGTCGAGAATCAGCGATATTACCCGCTCCACGATGGATTTATCTATCATGGAATCGGGTATTTCAGTGAGTACCAGGTTTACGGTCAGATGTTTTTCCTGGGCTTTATGTTTAAATACTTGGAAAATGTTTTCAATAGATGGGTTGATATTGGCTGGTTGTAGATTGACTTCTATATCGTTGGCATCCACCCGGCTTATGTCGATAAGATTGTCGAGAAGCAGCAGAAGTCGTTCGCTGCTTTCGGAGATGCCCTGAGCATAATCGTAGAGATTTTGTTGTTCGAGAAGCGACAGTTCGTTGAGTAAAAGATTGGAAAAGCCAATGATTCCGTTGAGTGGTGTTCTGATTTCGTGACTCATATTGGCCAGAAATGCGTTTTTCAGGAAGTTGGCATCTTTAGCTTTTTTGAGGGCAATTTTTCGGTCGATAATCAGTTTTTCCCTTTCTTCGAGCTGTTGATGCACGTCGACTGTTTTTTCTAAAACGATGGCATCGATGCGGGTTTTATAATCTTTATTTTCGTGAACAAGCTTCGACATTTGCTCCTGAAGATTTTTATTGGAAATGGACAGGATTTTTTTGCCGTAGTTCATATAAAACGCAACAAGGCTCACAATAAACAATGCCGCGGCCAGAAGCCAGATGATGGTAATATTAGAAAAAAGTAACATCATAATTTAAATGGTTTACGAGCTATAAAAAGTTCTTCTTCGTTGTTGAGTGCATATTTTTCCAAATCGGGGATATTCCAGTTGTCTTTTACCGGATGATGTCTTTCGGTTTGAAAACCAACAGATTGCAAGCGTGTAAAGAAGTCGCTTCCATAGATTCTCACGTGATCGAACTGACCAAAATGCTCTTCGCGTCCTCTTTTAGAAATAATATCGAAGTCTTCAAAGGTTTTTGGAATTACCAGTGAGATGGGAATCTGAAGAATGGCCCAGCCGCCTGGTTTAAGAACCCGATAAATCTCCGACATGGCTTGAATGTCATTGGCAACATGTTCGAGCACGTGATTGCAGATGACCACATCGTACAGGTTATCACGCATTTGCAGATAGGTGATATCCATTTCGTAGGTCATGCGGTCGTAGTAATAGGTCATATCTTTCATATCTTTAACCCCGCAGGTATAATCGATGAGTGGGGTTCGTTGAAAGAGTTCCTTCATCCAGGCTTCCGGTGCAATATGAAGTATTTTGTGGTGGGTAGAAAAGACACTGGTTTTGTATTTCAGGTAAAGGTAGATGAGGCGGTCGCGATCCTTGCTAAAACATCGGGGGCAGGTGCAGTTGGTTCGTTTGCCACTGCCCACAATATGTTTTTCGTAAATCACGGGCAAGTCGAAACCGTCGCTAAGCATTTTCGAAAAGCTGTGATTGCAGTAGGGACAATAGTATTTGTCGCCTTTGTAAACTACCCCCAGAAATTTTTGATAACCACCTCTGAGTTTGACTCCCATCCAGAATGGGACTAATTTTTTACTGAATTGTCTGATGAAGCCCATAATTTTTTATTTAGCGCGTTGTGCTCTTTCCCACTTAACCGATTGATTTCCTTTGATATATCGGGCAAATCCCAAATAAACTGAAAGGTTCATGATAAAGAAATAGTAGGGAATGAATAATATTTTGATTTTGATGCTTTTATTTTCGAGGAACCATCCCAAAAGGGCGGCGATGTAAAAAATAATTTGCCCCCAAAACAACCAGGTAAAAGGGCTTTCCCAGGTGGTAAAACCTTCCTGAAGAGTGATTGCAAAATTAGCCAGCAGGATAATTAGCAATCCAAGTGGTGCTAAGGTCCATCTTAAAACCCGATGCGAAATATATTGAAAGCTTAAGGTTCCGTATTTAAAGAAATTGAGCAATGGAGCCAGGCGCACAATACTTTGAATTCCCCCCGCAGAGATTCTAATTTTACGTTTGAGTTCTTCTTTCACATTGGCCGAGGAGGTTTCGATGGCATAGGCTTCGGGGTCGTATTGAATGGTAAATCCTTTCATAGCCACACGCAAAGAAATCATAAAGTCGTCGAGGAGGGTATCTTTTTCCACGTGTTTGTAGAGCTCAGTTCTGATGGCAAAGAGCTCACCCGCAGCGCCTACCACCGAATAAAGCTCAGCATCCCATTTTTTGAGAGTGGATTCGTATTTCCAGTAGATACCTTCGGTGCCGGCTGCGCTGTCCGAATCCTTCTGATAGATTCTCTTTTCGCCCGAAACACATCCCACTTTTGGGTTGCTGAACAAGTTTACAATACGTCTAATGCTTTCGTGACCCAGATTGGTATTCCCATCGGAGAAAATAACGATGGGAGTTTTAACGAATTGCATCCCCCTGTTCATGGCTCCAATTTTGCCACCACGGGCATCTTCGTGATACACTTCTACACCTCGTGCAGCGTATTTTTTTAAAATATCTGGTGTGCCATCGTTCGAACCATCGGTAATCCAGAGCTGCTTCACCTTTTCTTTGGGATATTCGAGGCTAAAACCGTTTTTCACTTTTTCGTCGGCATAATCCTTTTCGTTGTAGGCAGCCACAAACAGGGTGACCTCTGGTTCATAGTTCGGATCTATTGGCTTTTGACGACCGATGAACAATCTTTTCATCTTGACCAAAAAGTAGAGAAGAATGCCATATCCCAGATAGGAGTAGAAGATGATGAACAGAAATATCCAAAAGACGACTTTAAGGGTTAGCATAATTAATGGTATTTAGTTTATTTTTTAAATTGTTCTAAAAATCCGGGCGAACGCAAAAATTTGCGGCTGTCACCAAAGCTAATAAAAATATCAATAGAGCCTGCTGCATAACTTGCAATTTCGTAGTGATCATAGTGGAATATAAATCCTGAATCGTTCAGACTGAGATTTGAATCGCATTTTAAGCCTTCCAGTGAGAAAGATGCCGGATTTTCGCCCGATTTTGTCAACCATTCCTTCTGTAAATCTTTAATGAGCTGACATTGATTTAGGTCGAAAATATCTTTGGCTTGTAGTATTTTTTGTTCGCTCAGGTCGAAAATATAGTATTGTGTCATGGTATTACCATGGGCACCACCCGAGAACAGGTAGCTTTCGACCGAAAAACAAACGATGTTTCCCTTTTGAAAATTGATTTCATTGTTTTTAATAATCTGCCAGTTGTATGATGCTCCCATTTCGGCACTATCGGCAGCATAGAAGGATTCCATGGTTAAATAGTTATCGGCAGCCAGTTTGTTATAGAGCTGCAACAGGCTTTCGGGGCTGGAATTGGCCTGATATATGGTATCGAAATAGGCCTGCAATATGGCTTGATTGAGAAGGCTGTTGGTAACTGTGTCGGCGGCTTGATTTATTTTTAAATCCATTGAAAGTGCCGGGAAGTTTTCGTTTCCAAACAGATGAATTTTATCGCTGTGGGTAAGGGTTTTAAATAGAATTTCTTTTTTACTATGGCCATTATTTATACAAGAATATAAGGCAAAAATGCCTGATAAAAGAAGCAGAAAAACCAGTTTGGCGGGGGCGGATTTGATGGGCATAATTCAGTGAATTAGTTTTGTTTTTACGGAAACTAATATACTGAAAATTCACAAATTCTTTCAGGAATTATTTGGATTATTTATCTTTTTTTAAAATACACCACCATGACAGCCCCGGCAATCACCATGATGGCTCCTGCCCAGGTTAAAAAATCCATTCGTTGGGTTTCTATCCAGCTCACCTGCATTTGATATAAGATGCTCATAGCTATGAAAGTGATGATGGGATTCAGGGTAATAATAACCGACACTTTGTTCACATCGGCATATTTAAAAGCAAATGCCAAACTGCCGTAAGCTACCAGAGTATTAAGTCCTAGAAATATGAGCAGCAGCCATTGGTTTACATTAATATGAAAAAGCTGCGAAAAGTCAACAAAAGGTGCATAAACCAATGTAGGCAGGCCAAATATAAATAAATTCAAGACTTGAGTTTCAATTGTCTTTACCAGAATTTTTTGAAGCGAAGCATAGATAGCCCAAGCAAAAGCTGCTGCAACTATCCAGGCAAATCCAGTATTTATAAGGCTTAATTTTGATTCAATTAGTCCAGTTACTTGATTCAGATAGAAAAAAGTGAGACCAATAAGGGCCACCGCGAAGCCTATCATTTGCTTTTTCCCAATTTTTTCGCGAAAGATTAAAAAACCAACCAATCCCAGCATGATAGGCCCCAGTTGAATAACCACCTGGGCAGTGGTGGGCGAAGTATATTCTATGCCTTTAGCATATCCTATATAATTGGCTGCCAGTCCTATACCTGCAATAACCAATAAAAGCGGTGGCCGGATAAGTATTTTAAGTTTGGTTTTATCGGTGAGAGAGAAATAAATAAACAAAACGAGAAAAGCAAAGGCGAACCGAAACCAAACTATGGTTACCACCGGAAATTGCTGGGTGGCAACTTTTAGTGCAATGGCTAAAAATCCCCAAAGAAATGCTGTAACGGAGGCAAATAAAACCCCCTTGAGTTGGTCTGGCATAGGATTAAATTATAATTCGTTGGTTGATAAAACATGAAGGCCCACCAACTGATCGAAGGTGGTGCCTGTTGCTCTGAAGTAGACAAATATAAAATACTGATTTTGTGTTTGATAATGCGAATTTTCGAAGAAAGTGATGTCAGCAATTTCGGAGTCTTTTGCCACGAATCCATAGTTATAGCTGTAGAATCCCTGTTTTAAATACAAGGTTGCTTCGTAGGCTTTGGTTTCGAAATTATAGACCATTTTATTGTAAGGGGTAAAACTCCAGTTTGCCAGTTCGCCAATCAAATATACATCTCCATGGAGCAAGGGGGCATCGTATTGAAACCGGAAAAAAACATCGCTGTATTCGGCTTCAATTTGTGGATTCGACCAATCTTTGGTGTCAATATAGTATCTCCCATGAAAATCGGGGCCTTGCTTAAACTCCTTGAAGCGGCGCACTTGTTCTGCAAGCAGATAAACCTTATTAACATCGCCCGAAACATCTATTCTGTCAAGGTATTCGGAGTTGAATTTCATGCTGCTGAAATCGAAATATCTAAAACTGTTCGTTCCTTTAAAAATGTTCTCCTTTTCCAAATCGAAATTCATGATGCCATTGGTTACCGACAGGGGTTGTAGGTCTTTAACCATATTGTCCAATCTGCCGTTTTGACGAATGAAAACCCTGATTTCGCGCGATGGAAACTGGCTTTTCAGTGGCTGTATATTGATTTCAAAATCAACTTCCTGATGCGTATTTCTGAGTGCAGGGCTGGTGGCGGGTTTAGCCGTTCCGGCCATCGTAATTCGGGGATCGACCACAAAAAATCGTTTCACAAACAGCGGATTTTCGGGGTTATCTTCAGGATAGACTTTGAGCAAATAATTCCCCGACTTAATGAAATTCATGTTGGTTTGAGGGAACTGAAGCATGTAATGAATATAGGGTTGACGGGTGTTAAACGAGAATTGATAGTCTTCGATATACGATTCGGTATAGCCATCCAAATATTCGTTGGGCATCAGGTCCGAAATCTTCCAGTCGGCATCGCAGTGAATAAATGTATACTCCAGATTTTCGAGTTCTGCGCCAAAAATATCGAAATGAAGCTCCAGCGTTGAGCTGCCATCTCCCAGCGATAAAACAGGTTCACCCAATGGTTCTCCCGGGGGAAAAATCTGCACTGTTTCAACCCTATCGCTAAAATACTGATCGCCATTGCTCTGCGAAAAAGAATAGCATGTTGCTGCGGTAGAAAGTATTAAAATAAGCCACAATTTAAGTCCGCTCATTGGAATTTTTTAAACGAGGTTTGGTAGCAAAACTACAACATATTCAATAAATAATGGGGAGTGATTTTAGAGTGGTTGATTTGGCTATTTCGCGACAAATCTGACTTGAGCGGAGATTATGATCCCTATTGATTGAAAATCGGGTTTGGTGGTTCAGTTTTGTACACAAATCAACGCATAAGGAACAGGTCGAATAAAATAGGTATTTGCTTGAAATAATGAATAGTATCAATTATTTAGATTACAAACAAATTTGATTTTTATCTAAGTTTAATGGATTGAATTTTTATTTTTGCATTCTAAATACTGTTTTATTTATAATTATAAGCCAATCATAATTTATGTCAACAATTACTACCATTAAAAAAGGGCTTGATATTAAGCTGGTTGGTGAGGCTGAAAAAACATTAACCGAGGTTCAGGCAAAGCATGTGGCTATAAAACCCACAGATTTTACAGGCTGCTTTCCAAAGATATTGGTCAATGAGGGCGATCCGGTAAAAGCCGGTACTCCTTTGTTTCATGACAAAAATCGTCACGAACTAATTTTTACTTCACCTGTTAGCGGAATTGTATCTGAAGTCAAAAGAGGAGCCAAACGTAAGCTTCTTGAAATTATCATTGAAAATGATAAAAAGTATGAGGCCATTAATTTTGGCGCTTCTAACCCAACCAAGCTCGATAAGTCTGACATCACCAAGAAATTGGTGCAGAGTGGCATCTGGACATTAATCAGGCAACGACCCTACTCAATTATTGCTAATCCGGTTCACGAACCCAAGGCAATTTTTATATCGGGTTTCGATAATGGCCCGCTGGGTTCCGACTACGATTTTGTGCTTCATGGAAAAGGCGAAGCATTTCAAACGGGTCTCGATGCGCTGGCAAAACTCACCAAAGGCAAGGTTCATTTAAACCTACATGCCGATCTTACCAAAACCAAAGTGCTGCTAAACAGCCAGAATGTGCAAATCAACATGTTTAGGGGGAAATTTCCATCGGGAATGGTGGGGCCACAAATTGCAGCCCTTGACCCCATGAACAAAGGAGAAATTGTTTGGGTGGTAAATGTGCAGGATGTAGTTACTATTGGGAATCTTTTCCTCACCGGAAAGTTGGTTGGCGATAAAGTAATTGCATTAACCGGCTCGGAAGTCACAAAGCCTCGTTACATCAAAACTCAGTACGGCGTCTGTATCCACGAATTGCTTAAGGATCATGTTTCGGATGCCGAAAAAAGATATATCAGTGGTAATGCTTTGACAGGCACGCAGATAGAATCGAACGGTTTTCTGGGCATGTACGATCACCAGATTACAGTGCTTCCCGAAGGAACAGAATCACGATTCTTAGGTTGGTTATTGCCAAATTTCGATGTATTCAGTTATTACAGAACCATGTTCTCCTGGCTAACCCCCGGAAAAAAATACAAGCTCAACACCAATATGAATGGGGGATTAAGAGCATTTGTAGTAACAGGTAAATTTGAGCAGGTATTCCCTTTCGATATTTACCCCATGCAACTCATTAAAGCTGTGTTGGCAGAAGATATAGATCAAATGGAGCAGCTGGGAATTTACGAAGTCGAAGCAGAAGATTTTGCTTTGATAGAGTTTATCAGCACTTCCAAGGTTGAAATCCAGTCAATTATAGCAAATGGACTTGAGTTTTTAAGAAAAGAATTGAGTTAATCAAAAAAAATCAAAAAAATTAAATGAAGGCTTTAAAAAATTATATGGATAAAATCCGGCCCAATTTTCAAAAGGGTGGAAAGTATCAGTACCTGCATTCAACTTTTGATGCTTTTGATACTTTTCTTTTTGTGCCCGGGCATGTGACTCAAAAAGGTAGTCACATTCGAGATGGGGTGGATTTAAAAAGAACAATGTTTATGGTAGTTTTGGCTACCATTCCAGCCATGCTGTTTGGCATGTGGAATATTGGCTATCAGCACGCTCTGAATGCCGGACTGACCATGACATTTTTCGAAATGTTTTTCTATGGACTATTCAAGGTACTCCCTTTGATTGTAGTTTCTTATGTGAGTGGTTTGGGGGTTGAATTTATTTTTGCCCAAATGCGTGGACACGAAGTTAACGAAGGTTTCTTAGTCTCAGGAATTCTCATCCCGCTCATCATTCCGGTATCAACACCCCTGTGGATGGTGGCTGTAGCCACTATTTTTGCGGTAATTATTGGTAAAGAAGTATTTGGCGGAACTGGGATGAATGTGGTAAACCCCGCATTACTGGCCCGTGCATTCCTCTTCTTTGCTTATCCTGCACAACTCTCTGGCGACAAAGTATGGATTTCGGAACAGGTTGATGGAACCTCAGGTGCCACACCGCTCGGAAACCTGCTCACGGCAACCAAACCTGAAGATTTAGATGCGCTGCCATCGGCCATGGATGCCTTTCTGGGCATTATTCCGGGCTCAGTAGGCGAAACCAGCACATTGGCCATTTTATTGGGTGCGCTATTATTGATTTTCACCGGCATAGTCAGCTGGCGTGTAATGTTCAGCGTTTTTGCCGGTGGATACGTTATGGGGCTTTTGTTTAATCTCGTCGGAGCAAATGTCTATATGACTGTACCTGCCCACATGCACCTTGTGCTCGGTGGATTTGCCTTTGGCGCAGTGTTTATGGCTACCGATCCGGTAACAGCATCGCAAACCAACCATGGTAAATATATTTATGGATTGCTTATTGGCGCATTGGCGGTTCTAATTCGGGTTTTCAATCCAGCCTACCCCGAAGGAATGATGCTGGCCATTCTGCTCATGAATATTTTTGCACCCCTTATCGATTATTTCGTTGTGAATTCAAATATTCAGCGACGGATGAAGAGATTGAAAAAAGTAGCTGCTTAATCACCATAAAAACTAATGAAAAATGAATAGTAACAGTAACACATATATTTTTATATATTCTGTGGTCATGGTTGTGATTGTTGCAGCAATTTTATCAATCACAGCAACGGTTTTGAAAGACAAACAAGACCTGAATATACAGAATGAAAAAATGTCAGGCATATTGGCTTCGGCTCATATTGCCTCTACCCCCAAAGATGTTGTTGACATGTATAGCAAGCACATCGTCAAGGAGTTGGCTATTGATGGAGAAGGTAATATTGCCGGAACCTACGAAAATAATCAGCTCGCTGGAAATCTGCGTGCTTTCGATATCAACCTTAAAGTTGAGCAGTTCAACCAATCCAACGGTAAACCCTATTTTTCCCCTTTGTTCGTTTGTAATAAAGAAGGAGAAATTTTCTATATCATTCCCATGCTTGGGAAAGGATTATGGGGCCCAATCTGGGGAAATATTGCTCTAAAGGCCGATTTCAGAACCATTGAAGGTGTTATTTTCGACCATAAGGGCGAAACACCGGGTTTGGGTGCAGAAATAAACACTGAAATGTTTCAACAGCAATTCGTAGGCAAAACTATTTTTGACGAGAATGGAAATTTCGTTTCTGTAAAAGTACAAAAAGGCGGAGCCGCCACATTGCCTGCCAATATGCAAAATCATGCTGTTGATGCCATTTCCGGAGGTACAATTACTTCGGTTGGTGTTGATGCCATGATGAGAGATTGTTTAAGTAATTATGTTGCATTTTCTAAAATCCCACGATAATGAGCGAACAGGTAAAACAAAAGGAGTCGTTATTTTCTCCTAAAAATATGAAGCTGTTAACCAATCCTTTAGGAAAGGATAATCCTATTACAGTGCAAATATTAGGTATTTGCTCTGCTTTGGCAGTTACTGCAAAATTAGAACCTGCCATAGTAATGGGTATTTCGGTAACAGTGGTTACAGCTTTCGGAAACGTGGTCATTTCTATGCTAAGAAATACAATCCCTCAACGAATCAGAATTATTGTTCAACTGGTGGTTATCTCTTTGCTGGTAATTGTGGTCGACCAAATACTTAAAGCTTATGCCTACGATGTGAGCAAGCAACTTTCGGTGTTCGTTGGGTTAATTATTACCAACTGTATTATCATGGGTCGTTTCGAAGCTTTCTCTATGGCGAACAAACCCTGGCCTTCTTTCCTCGATGGATTGGGGAATGGTTTGGGATATGGTATGATTCTGGTCATTGTAGCTTTCTTCCGTGAGCTATTAGGATCTGGTTCAGTATTTGGAATCAAAGTTTTTGAAGCTATTGGTTTATACGAATTGGGCTATAAAAACAATGGTTTGATGATTCTGCCTCCTATGGCGTTAATCCTGGTGGGCGTTATTATCTGGATTCAACGCAGCAGAAACCCTGAGCTTATTAAAGATTAGTTGTAACCCAAAAAACGAAAAGAAATGCAAGAGATATTTAATATATTTATAAAATCCATATTCATAGATAATATGGTATTTGCCTACTTCTTAGGCATGTGCTCCTATATTGCCGTTTCCAAGACCGTTAAAACATCAGTGGGATTGGGTATAGCAGTAGTTTTTGTACTTGGGATTACTGTTCCGGTTGATTATTTAATGAATGAATATTTATTAAAACCCGGAGCTTTGGCATGGCTCGACCCTGATTTTGCTGAGTTAGACCTGAGCTTCCTGAGTTTCATTATGTTTATTGCTGTCATAGCTTCTATGGTGCAATTAGTGGAAATGGTTGTTGAGAAGTTTTCTCCAGCCCTCTATTCTTCATTGGGTATTTTCCTTCCGCTAATCGCTGTAAACTGTGCCATTCTTGGAGGTTCCTTATTTATGCAGGAGCGCGAATATCAATCGCTCGGGCAGGCCACCAGCTTTGCTCTTGGTTCTGGAATAGGCTGGTTTTTAGCCATTGTTGGTATTGCAGCCATCCGCGAAAAAATCAAATATTCGCATATTCCCGGTCCTTTGAAAGGAATTGGTATCACTTTCATCATCACCGGATTGATGGGCATTGCGTTTATGAGCTTCCTGGGGATTAAATTATAAACCATAAAACGAAAAAGCTATGTTAATATTAACTATAGGATTAGGAACAATAGTAACAGGGAGTATCATTGTATTTTTAGTGATTATCCTTCTGCTGGTTATTGTTCTTTTATATGCCAAGAAAAAATTAACGCCCCAGGGCGATGTCACCATTACCATCAATGGTGATAAAAAAGTTGTTACTTCTCCTGGCTCATCTTTGTTGAGCACCCTGTCGGGCGAAAAAATATTTTTGCCTTCTGCCTGTGGCGGTGGTGGAACCTGTGGTATGTGCGAATGTAAGGTAACATCGGGCGGAGGAACCATTTTGCCCACCGAAACACCTTTCTTCACCCGCAAGGAACAACAAACCAATCACCGCTTAGCCTGTCAGGTGAAAGTGCGTGAGAATATGGAAATCGAAATTCCAGCCGAAGTATTTGGTATCAAGAAATGGGAGTGCACTGTGGTTTCCAATCACAATGTGGCAACCTTTATCAAAGAGTTTGTGGTTCGGTTACCCGAAGGCGAATCCCTCGATTTCCGCTCCGGTGGATATATTCAAATTGATGTTCCAACTATTACAGTGAACTTCAAAGACATGAATATTGAGAAAGATTATCACGAAGACTGGGATAAATTTAAAATGTGGGATTTGGTGATGAAAAACCCCGAACCCCAATACAGAGCTTATTCTATGGCCAATCACCCTGCCGAAGGAAATATCGTGATGCTCAATATTCGTATTGCAACACCACCGTGGGATAGAAAAATCAACTCCTTCATGAAAGTGAATCCCGGAGTTTGCTCATCCTACATTTTCTCGCGCAAACCAGGCGATAAAGTAATGGTTTCTGGCCCATACGGCGAATTCTTCATCAAACCAACCGAACGCGAAATGATGTTTATTGGTGGTGGAGCCGGAATGGCACCCATGCGCTCGCATATCTTCGACCAGTTCCTCACTCAGAAAACCAAGCGTAAAGCTACTTTCTGGTATGGCGGCCGTTCGAAACGCGAATTGTTTTATGTGGATCAGTTTGAGCAAATTGAGAAGGAAAACCCGAATTTCAAATTCAATATTGCCCTTTCCGAGCCCATGAAGAGCGACGAGTGGACAGGTTATGTTGGTTTTATTCATCAGGTAATTCACGATGAATATTTGGTAAAACATCCTGAGCCAGAAGAAATTGAATACTATCTCTGTGGCCCTCCAATGATGAATCAGGCAGTATTTAAAATGCTCGACGATTTGGGAGTACCACCCGAAATGATTGCCTTCGACGACTTTGGAGGATAATCAAATACAATGAAAAATTACAAGCCCCGGAATATCTTTCGGGGTTTTTTTTTGGTTTCGGTTATCCGCTATTAATTGTAATTTGTACCCTTGTTAGCTTCATGAGTAATTGATAGAAAATGGTAGAATCTTTTGATGTTTTATTAAATGGTTTAGTAGAAAAAATAACTGATAAACAGATTGATGCAATATTCAACGACGGATTTGCCTACGAAGTGGTTCGGGTGATAAATAATGCACCTATTTGTTTCGCCGAGCACTTTCAGCGACTCAGCGAAAGCTCCCGGGAACTTGGTCTGGAGCATTTAATATCTCTGGAAGGACTGAATGAAGAGGTGGTATTGGCTTCAAAAAGTACAAATTCTCATCAAATCAATGTAAAAGTTCTTCTGAACAGGAATCACAGATTGGTTATGCCCATTGAATCGCATTATCCGTCAATAGAAGATTATAGAACCGGCGTAACAACAAGCATCTTTTTTGCAGAACGCCAAAATCCGGCTTATAAGCTGTTTCAAAAGCAGTTGCGAATGAATACAGGGGCATTTATTAAAGAGAAAAATGTTTGCGAAGCTGTATTAGTCAACGGGTCGAACGAGATAACCGAAGGCAGCAAATCCAATATTTTCTTTATTCGAGATAAAAACCTTTACACCGCACCCGATGATGTGGTTTTGGGGGGAATAACCCGTAAAAAGGTCATGGAACTTGCTCGTTTACTTTCAATACCCGTCATTACCAATACTATTAAAATCAGCGACTTGTACAGCATCGATGCTGCTTTTATCACTGGAACATCCCCCGGCATTTTGCCCATCAGGCAAATGGACCAATGGCAATTTCAGGTCAATCATCCAATCCTGCAAGCCCTTCATATCCAATATCATCAACGCTATTTGTACTCCTATGGACTTTAAACATTTCAATACCATTATTTGGGACTGGAACGGAACTTTGCTCAACGATGTAGGTATTTGCATCGAAGCTATGAATGAACTTTTAACTGCCGGAAATCTGCCAATTCTAACTATTGACAAATACAGGGAAGTATTTACTTTTCCTGTTCAGGATTATTATAGTGAAATTGGCATCGATTTTTCCCGCGAATCGTTCGAAATCATAGGTCACGATTTTATGGATTTGTATTTTGAAAAGCTTCCAGGTTGTAAGCTTCACTCAGGCGTAAAGGAAGTTTTAAAAGTGTTCCGGTCAGCAGGAATTCATCAGTTTATACTTTCGGCCATGGAGCAAAATGCTCTTGAAAAATCGCTTTTTGATTTTGGAATCCGAGACTATTTTTTGGGAGTTTACGGGATTGATAATCATTTGGCAGCCGGTAAAACTGACCGGGCACACCAACTCATAGCGCACCATAAATTAAATCCGACAACAACCTTGATGATTGGCGATACACTTCACGATTTGGAGGTGGCAAAGGAGCTCAATTTCGATGTTTTATTAATTGCATCAGGGCATCAAAGCACTCAGCGTTTAACTGAAAAAACACCAAACGTAAAAAACCAATTACTTGATTTAATTAAATGAATTACAATGATATAGCTTTGTATTTTTTCCATGAGCCAAGTCGTTTAAAGGCGTTAACGAAATGTTAAAACTGTTTTTTGCGGCCAATATTTTTGCAGGAAAAAATGATAATGCTTAACTATGCACATTATTTTAAAAATCTAATTATAATCAAATGAAAAAATTATTATTTAGTCTTGCCGTATTAGCATTTATTGGAGTTTCCTGTAACAATCAGGCTCCACAAACTCAAAATGAACAAACTGAAGAAGCTGCAGATGCTACTCCAAAACCCTTAGATATCAATCATTTCGATTCTTTGGCTCCAGGCCTGGCCAATCAGTTAATTGAGATTACAGGAACCTGTGTTCATACCTGTAAACACGGTGGAACCAAAATGTTTATTGTGGGAACCGACCCCGATTTCAGAGTTAAAATTATGGCCACCGACGAGAGTGGAAATTTCAATTTAGAGATGGAAGGCAGCGATTTTTCTGTGGTTGGTATTTTGGATGAGTACAAAGTTGACAACGCCGAACTGGATAAATTAGAAGCCGATATTCTTTCGGGTGATAAAGGTGAAGAAGAAATGAAGCATAAAACCCATAAAGGCGAAGGTGCAGGAGAGGGTCAAGCCAAAGACGAACATGCTGATCATGGTGCCGACGAGCAAGCTGCGGCCGATAAACAAGACCAATTGGATCAGATTACTTCCTTGCGCGAAAGACTTGTAGCCAGTGGTAAAGACCATTTGTCTTTTTGGTCAATCAATGCCAAATCTTACAAGCAAATCAACAAATAGGTAAATAAATTATTCCCTATAACTTTCTTTCGGTTTTTTGAAACCAAAGCAAGTTTTTTTAATTATCGAATTATGGCATTTAATTGGCGCAAATGGAACAGAGCTATCCACCGCGATTTTGGTTTTTTCTTTTTTGGAATGACCATTATTTATGCTCTTAGCGGAATAGCAATCAATCATATAAACGATTGGAATCCAAATTATAGCATCGAGAACTCATATTACGAAATAACCAATCCGCAAAGTTTTAACAATGCCGACAAAGCCAAAGTAGAGGAACTTCTTAAATTAGTTGACGAGGAAGGAAATTACAAAAAGCATTACTATCCCCGTCCCAACTTGTTAAAGGTATTTCTGAGCAAGGGAAGCATGATTTTAAACACCGAAACCGGCGATGCCGGTATCGAGAAATTGCAACGCCGTCCATTGTTCTTTTACTTCAATTACCTTCATTATAATCCGGGAAGCTGGTGGAAATGGTTTAGCGATATTTATGCTGGTGCACTTATATTGCTGGCTATCAGTGGAATAATTATGAATAAAGGAAATAAAGGCATTGTTGGACGCGGCGGAATATATTTGGCCATCGGAATTTTAATCCCCCTTATTTTTTTAGTTTTCTTTAGATAAAGCCCCATTAGATTCTGGGGTAATGTCTTCGAAGCATTGATTTGTTTTTTGAAATATTTATGATTATTAAACTGATGTAATTACTATTTTTACATTTAATATTTCTCTAAAAAAAGTTTTTGAATTTTCAGCAGTGTTCATGAATTGAGTAACATAAAGTATTTATTTCCTGAACATATAAGTTGTTGAATGATAAGGATCTACACTTTTTTTAGAGAAGAACACACACGATATTGATGCATGACTTCATGAAAAATACTATTTATTTATTATTGATATTATTCATTGCAACCGCCTGTAATTCAGCTAAAAAACAGTATGTAAGAACTCTTGAAAATGAGCGGATAGCCAAAGATAGTAGCTTTTTAGACATCGGTAAGAGTCCCTTAAATCAAATTCAGATTGAAAGATTCAAGGGGCTCGAATACTTTCCTATCAATCTGGAATATAGGGTTTTGGCTCAATTGGAGCCCAACGAATCGGTGGAAGTGGTTAAAATGAGAACATCAACCGACAGGTTGCCCGATTACCGCAATTATGGCCGGATTCGTTTTACACTTCACGGAAAAGAGCATCAACTCACTGCATTTCAGAATTTAAACCTTTCGACAGATAGCAGCCTGAAAGATTTGCTTTTTGTTCCTTTCACCGATCATAATAGCAATACTTTGACCTACGGTGGTGGAAGATATCTCGATATTCCCCTTCCGAAATCCGATACTTTTGAGCTTGACTTTAACCGCGCCTACAATCCCTATTGTGCTTATAATCATCGGTGGAGTTGCGTAATACCCCCCATTCAGAATGCTCTTAATGTGGTCATTGATGCGGGCGAGAAAAGTTTCTCAGATATTCAGTAATTCATTTTTTGAAAATATTCCCGGATAGGTTAATTTCGCAAATTATTTCTCACAAACGATTCGTTAAAACCTAATACTATCATTCTAAAAAAAATACAGGAAAGTGAAAAAACTGATTTTAATAGCTCTAATCGCGGGATTTTTTCTGCAATTAAAGGCACAGGAAAAGGATTCCTATCGAATTGAATTGAAATTTCAAAACATAGCCGATAGCATATTATACATGGCCAATTATTATGGCGATAAAACCTATTTAGCCGATACAGCATATTCCAAAGGAGATGGCGTATTTGTTTTTCAAAAAAGCAGGAAACCGGAAGGCGGGTTGTATATTATTGTAAATCAGCAAAAAAAGAGCATGTTTGAGTTCCTTGTGTCCGATAGCCGCCAAATGAAATTCGAAATTAATGGCAACGATTTTGTGAAAGATATGCGTGTTTTCAATAGCCGGGAAAATGAGCTTTTCTTTCAATATCTGAATTTTTCGGGCGATTTGTATGCAAAAGTGAAACCGCTGAACGACCGACTCAAAGTGTTGCCCGCAAATTCCGATTCCGCTGAAATTCTGAAAAGCGAAGTGAAGTCAATTAACAATCAAATGATTGACTATAAAGAAAATATCATGCAGAAATACCCACAGACCTTTTTGGCCGCCTTTTTTGCACTACTCAAAGAGATTCCCGTCCCCGATACATTGCCAGTTTTACCCGATGGAAGCCGCGATTCAACCTATCCTTACAAATACTATAAAGCCCATTTTTGGGACTATACCCATTTGAATGACGATAGGTTGGTCAGAACCCCCTTATTCCATAAAAAGGTTGATACCTATTTTGATCAGGTGGTCGCCAAAAGCCCCGATTCCATTGTTTATGAAATAGATAGACTGCTTTCGAAGATGAACGAGACAGGCGACATGTACAAATTCACCTTGTGGCATCTTACAATAAAATTCGACGAGAGCCAGATTATGGGGCACGATGCCATTTTGGTTCACCTGTCCGACGCTTATTTTTCAAAAGGAAAAGCATCGTGGCTCAATGCCGATGTGGTGAAAAATATTCAGGAAGAAGCAAATAAGCGAAGGAATACGCTCCTTGGAGAGCTTGCACCCAATCTGATTATGCTCGATACCAATCAAAAACCCCGAAGCTTACACGAACTAAAAAACGACTATGTGGTATTGTTTTTCTGGGATCCCAACTGTGGGCATTGCAAAAAAGAAACCCCTAAAATTGTGGATTTTTACGACAATTTTGCCAAGGAGCTTAACGTGGAAGTGTTTGCCGTTTGTGCAGATACCAATATGGTTGAAATGAAAAAATATATAAAGCAGAAGAAAATGAATTTTGTGAATGTGAACGGCCCCAGAGCCTACACTTCCGATTATCACGATTTGTACAATATTTTCTCAACCCCAGTAATCATTGTGTTGGATAAAAACAAGCGTATTATAGCCAAAAGGCTCGCCGGAGAGCAGTTAAAAGAGTTTATAGAGAATCACAGGAAATATTCAGAGCTGGAAAAATCAACACCCCCCGATAAATCAAGATGAATTCTCCCCGTAATGTTTTTTTTGTGTTCTTGATTCTGAGTCAGGCTTTTTCGTTGCAATTTGCCCGTGCGCAAGAGGTTCAGGAACATCAGTTTTTGGTGAAAGTTGGCGATATGGCTCCTGATTTTGAAGCACGACTTACCGATGGAACTCTTTTTAAACTCAGTGAAAACCGGGGGAAAGTAGTGATGCTTCAATTCACTGCCAGTTGGTGCGGGGTTTGTCGCGAAGAAATGCCACATATCCAAAAGCTCATCTGGGAATCACTCAGAAACAAGGATTTTGTGGTAATTGGTGTTGATTATAAAGAAGATAAACTGAAGTCGAAGCAATTTGCCAGCGACATGAAAATTAGTTACCCTTTAGCCATTGATTCTATTGGCGAAATATTTCACCGATTTGCTCAAAAGGGTGCCGGAGTTACCAGAAATGTAATTATCGACAAAAACGGCAAAATCATTTTTTTAACCCGACTATTTAAAATGGATGAATTTTTAGACATGAAAGACTTGATTTTTAAGGCTGTACACGATTAGTGCGGGTTAATAAGTCTTGAATAAAATTCCATTGGCACTATTTTATTTTTGCCTATTTTAGGAAGATGAAATTATTCCTTCAATTCATTATTCATCAACACTAAAAATAAAGCTATGGCAAAATCCAGGCAAAAAAAGATTTTCGTTTTAGATACTTCGGTCATTCTATACAACCACGATGCCATTAACAGTTTCGACGAAAACGATATAGCCATTCCCATCACCGTTTTGGAAGAGCTCGATAATTTTAAAAAAGGGAACGATACCAAGAATTTTCAAGCCCGCGAGTTTATAAGAATCATGGATGCCTTATCGGAAAAAGGAACCCTGAGCAAATGGCAAAATATTGGCGGACCCAAAAAAGGGCAGTTTAAAGTAGTCATGGATACTCATTCATCAGGCAGTATTGATGCTGAGAGGGTTTATGGCGCTCACAAAGCCGATCATAAAATTTTGAATGTGGCCATTACCTTGCAACAGGAATTTCCCGACCGGCCTGTAATTATGGTTACCAAAGACATCAACCTACGCATCAAAGCAAAAGCACTCAATATAGCTGCCGATGACTTTCAAACCGGAAAAATTCTCAATGTCGATTCGCTTTATACCGGAAAAGCCCGACTCGAACAGGTTGACCCATCGGTGATTGATACGATTTATCAAGCAGGTTATTGCGATAAAAAAGACTTGAATTATGAGGATATGAAACCCCATCAGTATTTTATTCTCAAAAGCCCCAAGAATTCTGTTCTGGGTTATTATAATCCCATACTTCAGCGGATTGAAAGAATTGATAAACAGCCGGTTCATAGAATTTTACCCCGAAATGCTGAGCAGGTTTTTGCCTTACACGCCCTCATGAATCCCGAAGTGAAATTGGTGAGTTTGCAAGGGATTGCCGGAACCGGAAAAACTTTGCTGGCTTTGGCTGCTGCTTTGGAACAACGTCGCGATTTTAAACAGGTTTATCTGAGCCGACCAATTGTACCGCTGAGTAATAAAGATATAGGCTTTTTACCCGGCGATGCTCAGGAGAAGATAAATCCATATATGGAACCGCTTTACGACAATCTCAAATTCATCCGAAACCAATATGGCGAGCGCGATAAGGAATATCAAAACATTAAGGCAGCGCTGGAGAACGAAAAAATTGTGATTTCGCCTTTGGCCTATATTCGTGGACGAAGCATTTCAAATGTTTTTTTTATTGTAGATGAAGCTCAGAATTTGACCCCACACGAGGTTAAAACCATCATTACCAGAGCAGGAGAGGGAACTAAAATAGTTTTTACGGGCGATATTTATCAAATAGATACGCCTTATCTCGACAGCCAAAGTAATGGGTTATCCTATTTGATTGATAAAATTCAGGGGCATATGCTTTATTCGCACGTGCAGCTGGAGAAAGGGGAACGAAGCGATTTAGCTAATTTGGCCAACGAGCTGTTATAGCCTGATAGTCAGTATTTTCTGGGGTTATTCGTTGTAAACTACATGCATAACGGTCTCGCCAACCATCAATAGTGTGGTTTTGTCTATTTGTTCTATATTGTCGGTAATGGTATGCCAATGTGGAAAAAACCCTGATTCGGTTGATTGGTCATAATGAATAATGTCAATCATGGGTATTTTCATGAATTCATTTACCGGGATATGGTCGTCCATAACCATGCCGCCATCTTCCATAATAAAAGCAGATCCATAACCCAATATACCCGCTTGTCGCCAAACTTTTCGCACTATTTCAGGAGCGTAGAACATGCTATAATGTTCCATTTTAAATGTGGCATCACTGGCGCCAACCATATCGAGCAATATTCCATAATTGGCTGAATAACCCATGGGAAGTGGATTTTTAGCCCAATACTGAGAGCCCAAAGCCCAGCTAAAATTATCGCTTTCGTTCTCAAATGCAGGAATTCCGTAATCTTCCAAATCGAAAAATACAATATCAACTCCCACTGTTGAAGCCGATTCTGCCATGAGACGAGCCATTTCGAGCAGTACTCCAACGCCACTGGCACCGTCATTGGCTCCATCGATGGGAGTGTGGTGGTTGGCCTCGTTGGCATCGTGGTCGGCGTAAGGCCTGCTGTCCCAATGGCTGGCTAATAAAACCCTTTTTTTTGCCTGGGGATTGTATTGGCCAATGATGTTTTTCCCATTAAGAACGGTTCCGTTATAGGCTCTTTGTTGAAATTCCTGAACCAAAACATTGGCCTTGAACCGCTGGAGTGTTTTTGTTAAATAGTTGGCTGCCTGAACATGCGCTTCGGTATTGGGAACGCGTGGACCAAAATCCACTTGCTTTTTAATAAACTGGTAGGCTGAATCGGCATTGAACTGAGGTACAACGATTTGTTTTTTATTGGCATCCGATTCTTGTGAATCTTCGGCGTTTTTGGGGTCATTTTTACAACCATTCCATAGCAATGGAACGCTGAGCAAGATCACCATTATTTGTATTTTTTTAAAAGTCATGGGGGCTGTTTTCAGGTATTTATTATAGGGATTGACCATTGAACTTATCGGTGAATACCAGCGTTTCCAAATTTTTCCGAAGGCGGTTCTGAAGCTCAATTTTAAACAATTCTTCGGGCAAGGCGTCGGGCATGTTCAAATGACCAATGGCAGTGATGGTAACCGAAGCAAAATCATCGGGAAGCCCGAACAACTCATCGGCTTTTTTCGCATCATAACCCGACATCTGATGGGCCACCAAACCCTGATTTACAGCTTCCAGAGCATAGGCAGAAACCGCTTGTCCTAAATCGTAAAGCGCAGTAGCATTGGGAGTTTCATTATGGATAAATGTTTTTTTGTAAATATTCAGAACGAGAGCCGATGCATTTTTCGCCCATTTCTGATTAAATTCTACCATAGTGCTCAATAGCTTTTCAAAGGTTTCGTCGCCATGAAAACCCACCACAAAACGCCAGGGTTGCTCGTTAAATGCCGAAGCACTCCATCGGGCTGATTCCAAAAGAGTTAAGATGGTTTCTTTATCCACGGGTTCGGGCGACATGGAACGGGGACTCCACCGGAATTCCATGAGCTTGTTTATCTTATATTTTGTTTTAACTCGCTTACTTTCAGTTACTATTTGAATGAATTTATCCATAAAAATTTAATTTTTTGTACAATATCGTTTTATCAGATTATAGGAAGAAACCATGCCCAATTCTCCGGCTTTGCTCAGGTTGGGACAGGCTGCTTCGTTGTCTTTAAGAAGCAGCAAAGTTAATCCTTTATTATAATATGCTTCTGCCAGATTGGGTTGTAGTTCGATGGCTTTATTATAGTCGTTTATGGCTTCAATATAATTTTGGCTCTTATTATAGAGATTGGCCCGATTATAATACAGGAAACCCATTTTTGGATAGATTTGAAGAGCCTGATTATAATAGGAAATGGCTTCTTTTAAATCGGGAATCTTAAAGTAATTGTCCGATGGTTCAAGGTCTTCCATGTCACCAGTAGTGATATTTGGTTTCGCATCGACGGTTTCATCCTGAATTTTCAAAACGTTCAGATTGATGACATTGGCCAGATTGAGATAGGCAAAACCAAAGGTGGGATCGAGTTTGACAGCCTGTTTATAGCTGTTTTCGGCTGCTTCGATATTTCCCAACCGCTCGTTAAGGATTCCGATGTAGAGGTAATTATAAGGATTGTTGGGACTCGATTTTAAGGTAGAATCCATGCGCAGAAGTATTTCAGCCGATTTTTTTGCCGAGAGTTCGTTCACTTCCTTGGTCAACCCGAAAGCCAGTTTTTGGGCAATCAAATTCGATTGATTATAATCTGCAATTTCCTGAATATGATATTGATTGCGTTTCTCTTCCACATAAAGCGGTTCATCTTTGGCCAACATGGTGATAACGAAATTCGATTCCAGTTCTACATAAACATTTTTAAACTGAACATATCCGTCCACAGCATTGGCATTGTTAAAATCGCTTTGAAAAGCAATGAGTTTGGTAAATTCAAGACTGTCTTTGTACATGAGTGGAATGCTGTCCGATGGCATGTTGCTAAACTTCTGCTTTATCATATCGGCCATCATATAATCTTCGTAAGCACCTTTTTCATCTTTCAATTCGCGTTTGGCGGCGGCCCGGTTCAAATAGGCCTGGGCAAAATCGGGGAATAGATTGATGGCTTCGGTAAAATCCTTGATGGCACTTTTATAGTTCTCGTTTAAATATTTAACAATCCCCCGGTTATACCATCCATAGATATTTCCCTTGTTTATTTGAACCACCTGATTTAGGTCGCGCAAGGCGTTTTTATAATCCTTCTGCTCGGTTCTTATAATGGCTCTGTTATAGTAAGTTAAGGCATTTTCGGGGTCGAGAGACAGAACTTTATCGTAGTCGTTTAGAGTTCCGAGCGTATCGCCCAAATGATACAGACTCATCCCCCTGAAAAAATAAAGCAGTGGATCTTCGTCGTCGAGTTTCATGGCCAATTCAAAATCGAAAATAGCATTCTTATAAGATTTCATTTCAAACTTCAACATGCCACGCCGCTCGTAGGCTGTTTTGTTTAAATAATTGATTCTGATTGCTTTATTTATTTCGTCCAGCGATTTCTCCAATAGATCGAGTTCGTAGAGCGCATAGGCCTTATTAATATAAGCCAGTTCGTTTTTGGGGTCAAGCAGAAGAGCACTGTCAAAATCGGCGAGGCTGTTTTCGTACATCTCGAGCTGTATTTTGGTGGTTCCGCGGTTTACATAAACATCGGCATTGTTTGGCCCGCGCCTAAGTGCAGATGCAAAATCCTGCAAGGCTTCGGGATATTGTTTGAGCTGTGACCGGGAAATTCCACGGTATTGATAATTATAGCTGAAATAGGGATTTATGGAGATGGACTTATTAAAATCTTTAATGGCACCTTCGTAATCGCCCAGGCTGTATTTAGCCAATCCCCTGAAAAAATAGGGTTCAAACTTATCGGGTGATGCTTCAATGGCAATGCTTAGATTTTTAATGGATTCGGTATAATTATCGTTGAAAAGGTCTGTTCGGCCCATAGCCAGAAAACGCTCTGTATTCACTTGAGCCACAGCATATCCCGATGTGATTAATAATAAAATAAGCAGCCTGAAAAGTTTCATTTTTTTCGTATTGAGCAGCAAAATTAACTGAATTATAAAAACTGCTTGTTTATTTATGTTTTTTTTAGTTTTAACTTTTGGTAACAAAAGAATCTTCTGCTAAACAGGATGTTATTGGGGGTTTGATTTTAAATCGACTGAAAGAATAAAGTTTTCGAATACCTGAGCAATATAAAGCTTGTTATTAAAAATAATTGCCGTACTGCCGGTACTGATGGCTTTCCCCGAATCAAAGAAGATTACTTCTGATTTTCCGCTCATCAAGTCGAAATATTTTACCAGGGTTGGTGATGGTTTTAATGGGTTTTTGGCGTGTTGAAAAAATTTGAAAAACCTGGGGTGAATGGCAATTAAAAGCCCGCTTTTATAGGGGTTTATATTGTCCGATCCTTTAAAACCTTCTGCCGAAACAACTGTTTTTTCAAAGGCCGTCCCGTTTTTTTTATACCCCGGAATTTCTTTATCAAGCACATTGGTAACATAGAACATATCATGACTGAAGAATAATCCGTTGGCATAACGAAGATTGTTGTCGACCATTACAGGTGATTCATTTACAGGAAAATAGACAACACTGCTTTTTCGTTGCCTGAGAATCAGTTCCCAAATATTTCCTCTTTTGCCGGCATCGTTGCTGATGAAGAAGCTGCCATCGGGACAAACAAAAATATCGTTGGGCGAGATGAGAAGCGGATGATTAAAAACTGAATCAAGAATGGCTTCGTTTTGGGTAATGAAGTAACGCAAAACACTTTGTTTGCTGTTGGCATCGTCATGATTAATCACATATAAATAGGGCACTCCATCAACAACCTCTGCGTCGAAGCCATGAGGATGAAAAACCAAACCAGCAGGCTCGTTTTTTCTCGTCAACCGGGTTACTTTTTCACTGCTTAAATCAATGGCATAGAATCCATCGGCGGAGTCGTTATATATTTCGCGTCTGTTTCCACAGGAAACCAACAACCGCGGTTCAAGGGTCGAAATGCTATCGATCACGATATCTTCCGGGCCATAGCCAACAACAATTTTTTCGTATCGAAAACTTGATTGAACGGGTAGCTTAGTGCAGGATATTAAGATGAAAGTCAGGATTATGCCTGTAAATAATATTGGGCGCATTGTTTTTTTAGTAAAATTAGCAATGTTCCTGATACTAAACGATTTTGGATTTATTTTTTCTAATAGTAGCAAGTGCAGTGAAATTCCGGATATTATTCAGCCAACAGATTCTGAGCGTGTTGAATTGTTCTTTGTTCCGTCCCGTCTCCGGTCATCGAGCAATCTCCGGACACTGAGCGTAGTCGAAGTGTTCGTTG
>DYSN01000220.1 GCA_020718205.1 Draconibacterium orientale | reverse complement strand
TTGCTTTGGGTTCGCCTTGTGTTTCCAGTTCTTCAATACGTTTTTTTGTATGTGCCAACAGGTTTTTAATATCTTCCTTGGCATCGTCAACCCCGTACATTTTGTATTCTATCTTTCGCTCCAAATCGGCTTGCAGCTCTTTCACCTTGTCTTTGGCTTCTTTTATTTCCTTTTCAATGGTTTTAATGCCTTCAAGTGTATCGTTTAGCTCTTTCAGTTCTTTTTCAGCACCTGCCTGTGTTTTCAAATCCTTTATTTGTGCTGCCAAATAGTCTTTAATTACTTTGGCGGTCGCTTCTTCGGGTTCTTTTCCTTCCTCTGTTTCCTCGGGTTCATATTCTACCGCTTCAATGGCGTCCTGTAAAGCAGTTTCTTTTTCGCCAATCCCATTTTCAGCTTCCTGTATGGCTTGCTGCTCGGCTTTAAAATAGGTTTCAATAAAATACTCTTTAGGTACCAAGCTTGGCACCCAGCCAATGGTGGCAATGGTTTTCAGGTCGTACTTAATGTTACTCCACCAGTTTACAAATACTCCGGCAACCTGAAATTCATCGAGTACGGTTTTAGGAATTAAAACTGTTTTAAGGGAAGAAATAAGCTCTTGCCTAACCTTTGGCATTTTTGTACCATCCAAAGTAAGATAGGCAGCCATGGGGTCGTTTACTTCGTCACTCTTTTTATCAGCAGGTTTGGGTTGTGCCGCAATTTTCGAGAATTCATCACGGGCATGCAACCACCAATTATCAACGGTTTGCTGCATATCGGCAATGGTAGCCGTAACGTTTTTGTTTTCTTCTACGCCGGTTTTAATAAGTGATTTCTCGTTTATTGTTTCTTTAAATTCCTGATAGTTTTCTTTGTAGGCTTTAAAGATTTCGGTTGCTTGAAATGTGAATTTATTGTATTGCGCTTTTTGGCTCTCAATCTCTGCGGTTGGCACTCCACCAGTTAAATGGGCTTTAACATCTTCGGGTTCAGGTTCAGGAGTATTGTCCACATATCGGCGAATATTCAGGTTGTAATCGTGTTCATCGGCAATGGTTTTATTATCAACCAGCTTGCTGTATTTGTCTATTTCAATTTTGTGGGTAAACACATAATCAATCTTTTCAATATCCTCTGGGCGTAAGAAGTTTTGTACTTTGCCCTCGCCATACTCGGCATCGGCATTGATAAAGAATATTTTGTTTTTAAGTTTTTCGTCCTTGTTTTTATTAATAACCAATACGCAAGCTGGAATACCAGTGCCATAAAATAATGCAGGGGGCAAACTGATAATGGCTTCAATCAGGTTTGCATCCACAATACCTTTCCGGATAACTTTTTCGGCACTTCCACGGAACAAAACCCCATGGGGCATAATGGTTGCCATGCGACCTTTTGAATTCAAACTGGCAATCATGTGTTGCACAAACATTAAATCCGCCTTTTTACCTGTTTCGGGAGCAAAACCATACGCAAAGCGTGTTTGAAATTTCATTCCTGTCTTGCTGTAATTTTGGCTAAATGGCGGATTGGCAATTACCATATCGAATTTTTGCCAAGACCCGTCTTTCAGGTTTTTGGGGTCTTCGAGCGTATCGCCATCTTCAATGGTTGATGAAGTAATGTTATGTAAAATCATGTTCATACGGCAAATAATCCATGTGGTCGGATTACTCTCTTGTCCGTATAGCATCAGGTTTCGGGCATTTTGTCCCTGTTCGTCTACGTACTGCAAACTTTGAATAAGCATACCACCTGAGCCAACCGTAGGGTCATAAATCTCCATCCCTTCTTTGGGTTTGAGCAATTGTACGAGCAATCGCACTACCTGATTTGGCGTGTAAAATTCTCCACCTTTTTTTCCGGCACTATCGGCAAAGTATTTAATCAGGTATTCATAAGCTGCACCCAACAAATCGGGAAATTCAAAATTGTCGTTTACAAGTGCAGGTAATTCGCTGTTAAAGTGGTTTATCAAGTCAATCCAACGCTGGTCTGGAAGCGATGATTTTCCTTTTTTAATATTGAAGTCAATTCCTTTTAGCACATTACTCAATAAATCGGCATTGGAATCTTCAACCGCATGCAGAGCTTTGTTCAACAAGCTTCCAACTCCGGTTTTTGCATCACGCAAAGGTGGACGGTAAACTTCTTTTATTTCACCTTTATCATCTTCAATTTTCTCAATCCAACTGTCATTCCAACGGGCACGGGGCGGAACATAAAAGTTTGTATAAGGTTTATAGGTTGTAGGGTCATCCAATAATTCCTTTAACTGTTCAGGTGTTAAGTGCTTGAATTTTTTCTTTACTTGTGCTGTCGCAACCTCAAATTCGTCGGATAAACGTTTTAAAAATAGTATCCCGAAAATGAACTCCTTAAACTCCGAAGCATCCATCTTTCCACGCAAAATATCACAAGCTTTCAATAGGAAATCTTCGAGTTGCGAGAGTGTTATTTTAGTTTGTCTCATTCTTAATTATTCAATTTTTCAATTAAAGCTCAAATGTAACAATTTAGCTGGGGTGTGCAAGCAAAATTGCAGCTCTTTTGCAAGCTTTGGTTTTGAGCGTCGGCTCCCCGAGGGGACGGGGCTAGCTGTGGGGCTTGCAAATGTGCTGCAATGTGGGTGGGGTTTCTTTCTTCTTTTTTTGC
>DYSN01000096.1 GCA_020718205.1 Draconibacterium orientale | reverse complement strand
GGAAGGGTAAGTATCAAAGTAACTTACCTGGGCTATTACCCAAAAATTCTTAGCAACCTGAGTTTGGGAACTGGCAAGGAATTGTTACTGACCATAGAAATGGAAGAGTCTGTAATTCAGGGCACCGAAGTGGAAGTGGTGGCCCGACAAGATAAAACTCAAGCCATAAACCGTATGGCCTCGGTGAGTACCCGAAGCTTTAGTATCGAAGAAACCCAACGTTTTGCCGGTGCCCGAAACGATATATCGCGGATGGCCAGCAATTTTGCAGGGGTAAATCAGGGGAATGATAGTCGCAACGACATTATTATCAGAGGAAACTCTCCCATAGGCTTGCTTTGGCGGTACGAAGGTGTGGATATTCCCAACCCAAACCATTATGGTGCATTGGGAAGCACTGGCGGCCCGGTTTCGTTGCTCAATAATAATGTGCTGTCGAATTCCGATTTTTTCACAGGAGCCTTTCCCGCCGAATATGGCAATGCAGTTTCCGGGGTTTTCGATCTCACCCTGCGCAATGGTAATCAGGACAAACACGAGTTTTTGGGGCAAATTGGTTTCAACGGTTTTGAGTTGGCAGCCGAAGGACCCATCAGCCGAAAAACCGGATCAAGCTATATTCTCAGCTACCGCTATTCAACCATGGCGGCTTTTGCTGCAATGGGCGTTGATTTCGGAACCGGAACTGCCGTTCCCAAATATCAGGATTTGGCACTCAAACTGAATTTCCCCACCCGTAAGGCTGGCAATTTTTCAGTGTTTGCCCTTGGCGGTTTCAGTTCCATTGAAATTCTGGAAAGTGAAGCCGACACCACCGAAACCAATCAAAGCCTTTATACTGGCGATTCAGAAGACTTGTATAACGAATCTACATTGGGCGTGGCCGGACTAAGTCATACATACATTATTAATAAAACAGCTTTCACCAAATTAACTCTGGCCGCTTCCTATCACGACTTTTTAACCAGAATAGACTCAATTTCTCCTACAAACCGCGAAATTTCTCCCCGTTATAGAAACAATTTTAAGGAAAGTAAATTGAGTGGTGTTTTTTACCTTTCGAAAAAAGTGAGCCCAAAACATAATTTCAAAACAGGAATTATTGTGAATCAGCTGACTTATAATTTAATAGATAGCGTTTATAGAAGCGGAATCGATGGGTTCCAAACAGTTTCCGATTATAAAGGAAGTTCCTGGCAGCTGCAACCTTATCTCTCGTGGCAATTCAGAGCTTCGGAAAATCTGACACTCAATGGTGGTCTGCATTATCTTTACTATGGTTATAATAATTCACAATCTGTTGAACCACGGTTTGGTGTTCAGTATCAATTAAATCCAACAAATACTTTGAGTTTTGGATATGGTTTGCACAGTCAGGCCCAGCCCTTTACCTCCTATATTCAACAGACCAGATTGAATGATGGTTCCTACATTATGTACAACAAAGACCTCGATTTGCTGAAAAGCCATCATTTTGTTTTAGGTTACGATTGGTTGATAAACGAATTTACCAGAATAAAAGCGGAAGTGTATTATCAGCATGTTTTTAATGCAGCGGTGAATGCCAACGAGAAAGATGCCTACAGCTCACTGAACCAGGGAGCAGATTTCTATTTCCCAACCCCCGACAGCATGAACAACGAAGGAACCGGTATCAACTATGGATTGGAGTTGACTCTTGAGCAGTTTTTGAACAAAGGATTTTACTATTTGGTTACGGCTTCGCTCTACGATAGTAAATACAAGGGCAGCGATGGAGTGGAGCACAATACGGCTTTTAATGGCAATTATGTGTTGAACGGACTGCTGGGCAAGGAATTTGTTCTTGGGGGAAAAAAGGATAAGAAATGGAGTGTTAATGTTATATCTGTCGATATCAAAGCAACCTACGCAGGTGGTAAAAGATATACCGAGGTTGATGTTGATGAGACCATAGCAACCGGAGTGGCCAGCTATATTGATGCTGAGAGTTTTGACAAGCAATTTGGAAATTATTTCCGCTTCGACATTCGCGCAGGTATTAAAGAAGATTTTAAAAAGTTCAGCATGGAGTTTAGTATTGATGCGCAAAATATTTTCAATGTGAAAAACGTATATATGCAACGTGTTAATACCCAAACCGGCGAAATCACCAATTACAATCAATTGGGTCGATTAATCATCCCGCAATTTGTTATCAGATTCTAAATCAATAAATTACAATCACATTTTATGAAAAATATATTAATCATCAACGGTCATCCAAACCCCCATAGCTTTTGCTATGCTTTGGCCAATGCCTATTACAAAGGAGCATCGGAAACATCGACTCAGGTTAAACTCGTACATCTAACTCATTTGCAATTTGATCCTGTTTTGCAATTTGGCTATGAGAAAAAAATGGAATTGGAACCCGATTTAATCGAAATTCAGAAGGACATAGAGGCTGCCGACCATTTGGTCTTTATATATCCCAACTGGTGGGGAACCATGCCTGCTTTGCTCAAGGGATTTTTCGACAGGGTTTTTACCCCTGGGTTTGCTTTTAAATACAGCGACAAGTCAAAGTTTCCGGAGAAATTGCTGAAGGGACGGAGCGCACGGGTTGTTGTTACCATGGACACACCTCCCTGGTTCAATTCGTTGTTCTTTCGTTCGTTGGGGCATAGGGTTACGCGCAACCGCATTCTGGAATTTTGTGGGATAAAGGTAAAAGGGATCATGAGTTTAGGGCCAGTGAAAGGCTCAACATTAGAGAGTCGGCAGAAATGGCTGGCTCAGGTGGAATTGCTCGGAAGGAATCTAAAATAGATAATAAAAAAAAGCAGCCCGTGGGCTGCTTTTTTTTATTGGAGTGTAAACTTAATGGGCATTCGGTATTGAACCCTAACAGCTTTACCTCTTTGTTTTCCGGCCTTCCATTTAGGCATGGATTTAATTACGCGGATAGCTTCTTCGTCGCAGCCACCACCAATACCTCTAAGTACCTTAACATCGGTAACAGAACCGTCTTTTTCAACCACAAAGGTTACAAAAACACGACCACTGATTCCGCTTTCTTTTGCCATACGAGGATATTCGATATTTTGGCTGATGAAGCGATACATTTCTTGTTCGCCGCCGGGGTACGATGGCATTTCTTCAACCACGAGGAAGATTTGTTGTTCTTCAACAGCTTTTTCTTCTTCTTGAGCAACAGGAACATATTCTTCCATTTCGGTATTATCGTCCATATCTACATCGAGTTCGATTTCGTCTTCAACAACTACATCGTCTTCAACCACATTGATAATGGTAACCTGTTGTGGTGGAGGTGGAGGTGGTTTAAGTTTTTGCTCAGTAATTGGGATAATTTCTTCTGGAATATCTTCCACCTGACGATCGGCCACGGTGTATTCTACTTTATCGTAGCTTTTCCATTCCATACTAACAAATACCACCGCCAGAGCAAGAACGAATCCAATTTCGAGGAACAGGGTCCTTTTATTTTCCAGATCGGATTTTTCGGTTTTTCGCTTTTCCATAATGTTATTTTTTTAGGCGTTATTTATTTTTTTCAAAGGTTCTGTTTAGCAGAACCACAACTAGTCTTTTAAAACTATAATCCAATAAGCGATTTATAATCAGCGGCCGATAACATACCGTCTAATTCTGCCGGGTCGGTCATTTTCACTTTAATAATCCATCCATCGTTGTAGGGATCATTATTGATTAATTCGGGATTGCCTTCGAGTGCGGTGTTGAATTCAAGAATTTCACCACTAACTGGCATAAATAAGTCAGATACGGTTTTTACTGCTTCTATAGTGCCGAACGAATCGTGTTGTTCTAATTCTTCACCTTCGGTTTCTACTTCCACAAATACGATATCGCCCAGTTCGCTTTGAGCAAAATGTGTTATTCCCACGATTGCTGTTTCGCCTTCTACACGAATCCACTCGTGATCTTTTGTGTACTTTAAATTGTCCAGAACGCTCATGTTTAAATGATTAAGATTAATTACTTATGTTTAATTTACAGAGTTGCAATATTATTAAATTTTCTGATGTGGTTGGGCATTAATAACACTTTAATTTAAGGTTATGTGACTTCCGCTATATCGCCAAAAACATCGGTCAGGTTACTTCGAATTTGCTGTTGAATGGACGCTGAATCCATTTTTCTCAAGAGTGCAAATTGGTCGAAAACCTGTTTAATGGATAGGTTTGAGTCGTCTGTTTCCAAAAAAAGTCTTTCCGGCGGAATAAACTGAAGGTTTTTAACCAATCGGCTCTTTGGGTTAAACAGCGTTGCACCAATGCTGAAATAGAAGTTTGCTTTTACCAACTGCTTTATCAGTGCTTCGCCACCATTAAATCCATGTAAAACCCATATCTGGTTTTTACCTGCTTTTTGTCTGGCCTTCAAAATCTCTTCATAAGATTTTACGCAATGAATGATAAGAACTTTTCTATGATACTCGTTGGCAATTTCGATTTGCTTATCGAATACATGTTGCTGTAAAACCAAATTCGTGCCAAAAACTTTATCCAAACCTATTTCCCCCAAAGCAATTATTTTTTTCTTTTCCAGCTCCTGTCTTAGCAGAATCAGCTGGGCTTCAACATCGATATTATCGACATCCCAGGGATGTATTCCAACAGAATAAAACGGATTCGCGGGTGAAGCATTCTGCTCATGTCCCAATCTGATATTAAAAACAGATGGATTGGAGCTGCTTTTATGGGTATGAAAATCGAAGTACATGCTTCGTTATAAAGCCTATTCCATAAAACGACTCGACCACAAAATGGCTTCAAGCTCTCTCACAAAAGGAGCTTTTTTCTGCTTGGGGCCATAAAGAAAAGCATCGATGGTTATCAGACGGTTTCTTTTCTGGTCGACGAACGTGTAGGAAATAAAAGGGCCGCCCATAAAATCGTTTTCAACTTTCCACAATCCGCGTATTTCGACAGCAAACCAACCATGAAAATCCAATTCGCGCGAAATGGGTTCTATATACTCGTCACTGATGGTTTGAAAGGAGCCTGGTGTGGGCCCCGGAATATAAGTTTGGGTAAGCTGATTTCTTCGTTTGGTTATTTCGGCAGGCTTTAGTTCATCCAGAGAAGTATAGGGCTTGGTCATGATGAGAATATTCATAGAGTTGGCTGCAGTTTCTTTCCTGATCCAGGCATTATTCGAATCGATTTTTGCCAGCTCGTAGCCTTTGGGTATATTCATTTCCAGATTAAAATACTTGCGCAAATCGCCACTTATCACATTGTTTTTAAACTGATTGCCATAACTGTTACTGATACGGGTTCGCTCGTTGTCGAGATATAAATCCATGGCATTTTTTCTGATTTGCTCCAGTATTACCAAACATTCGTGATGGTTTGGGGCGTTCACGGAAATTACAATTTGTGGGTTAGCCCAAAGATTCTTTTTAACATCTACATTGGCTTCGGCCAAAGAAGTGTCAATATTGATTATGAAAATATTGTGATGTTTTTTAAAGATATCTTTTGATAAGCTTGATTCGTGTAGGTTTACAAGATTGAATTGTGGTTCGGGCACGGGAAGCAATTGCAAATCCTGAGTGAATTGTTTGCGAATGGTGTCGCCTATTTCGCCTGTCCATTGCTGTGGGCTGTTGGTTATCACCAATATTTCGTTGATTCCACCGGTACTCGATTGCTCCGAAACCCTAGTGATTTCACTGCAAGAAACCACTAACAATGTGATAAAAACAAGAATAATTGACAATATTTTGCTTTTCATATCAGGTAATTTTTAGCTGAAAAATAAACCAATAATCGTTCCAAATTTACTTTAAAATGGCAATCCTATTCCGAAATTCAAAATGGGCTTTTTATAATAGGATTCCCCCTGAGCATAAACAAATTTATTGGACGAATTAATGGTTGGGTCAATGAGTTTAAAGGCATAGTCGAAACGGATAATGAAGAAACTGAAATCGACCCGGAGACCATAACCTGCCCCCACCGCCATCTGTCGATAGAAATTATTGAACGTAAACAAACCATCGGGAAAACTTTCGTTGGCATAGATATTCCACACGTTCCCCACATCGG
Organism: Draconibacterium orientale; assembly: GCA_020718205.1. Lineage (GTDB taxonomy): Bacteria > Bacteroidota > Bacteroidia > Bacteroidales > UBA12170 > UBA12170. The sequence goes on along the minus strand of DYSN01000096.1, from coordinate 8,087 downwards.
CAAACAAGGCTCCCTTAATTCGCCAGATAATTGGATGACGGAGTTCGATACTGCCTAAGAGTTTGATATCGCCATGCTGATAATAGTCCTTAAGCTGAAGGGTTTGCTCATCGAGAATAAATCCACCAGGGCCAATACTTCGAGCCCACCAGGCTCTGAGATCGTTTGCTCCTCCCATAAAATACTGCTTCTCGATGGGTGAGAAATTGGTATTGCCATAGGGCACAATAACGCCTCCAAACACCCTCGTGGAAACACTCAAATCCTTTCCAAAAAACCAGGTATATCGCAAATCCACATCGCCCTTAAAATACTGGTTATAAATAAGACCGTTAAAAGTGTAATAGCCTGGTCCAGCTGCATTTAGTGAGTCGCGTAGATTGTCAACAAACGATTGTTGCGCACTGTCGGGCAGGAATTCCTGAGCCAAAGCCCGAATTACTTTGATATACAAATCGCCGCTTCCACTTTTATTGGTTTGAAAAGCTTCGTTGGCCAGATTAAAAAGGTTTCCCGCAAGCTCTACCCTCAGATTCACTAAAAAATAATCCTTGGGCGACTCGATTTTCTGGTTGGTGTAGAATATGGAGTAGTTGCCCGCCGGAATCACGTGATCGAAGTACTGGTCGTACAAGTTTTTATCGATTAAATACAATATATAATCATAATTTATTGATTTAAAAGCTGTTAAATAGAAATCGATGGGGTTTAAATTGTGTCTGATTCCTTTTGGCGTGTTCCAGCTATAACCAAATCCCAGACTCGAAGTCTGGCGCACATATTCATGTCGATCCTTGTGCGTATAGTTTAGATTGATTACGGTGCTGGGGAAGTATTTATTATCGAATTTGTGCAGTGGAAATGGTGAAAAGAATTTGGGAAATCGAACCGAAGAGTTGATACCGTACTCGTAAGCATACAGGTTTTGTTGAATCAGGTTAGAAGAAAATCGTTCGAGTTTACCATTGAGCGACAGATTAAAGTAAATGGCTCGTTTAAAAAGATTACGGTGCGAATAGTTAAAAACAATTCCGGTACCAATGGATCCCGACGAAGTATATCCTTCCAAATCAACAGAATATGACTGACCAGTGGTGGGGCTCAACTGAATTTCACAATCAAGATATTTAGCGGAATCGCTATCGGAAATAAATGTAGACGGGGTTATTTTAAAATGGGTGCTTCTAAAAACCCCCAATTGGCCAAGGGCTCTGGTGGTGTTGGCAATATCGGACTGCCTGTACAGGCTATCGCGATGAATATCGAACCTCCGCAAGAGAACATGTGATTTAATGGTAAGTTTATCGTAGTAGGAAACCTTGAGACTGTCGGTGCCAACCCGCTCGTTCTTTTGTATCTCAGGGTTCAGATATTCAATATAATAGGGGAAATTTACGATAGAAATATTTTTGAAGTAAGAGGGAGTTAAAACCGTATTGTTGGTTTTGTTTTCGCCTTCGGCATTGGTATTGAAGATTTCCATATCAATGCTGGCTTCCCGGGTTTTGGCAATGGTATCCACGTAGAAGAGAACCTGATCGGGGCCAAAATTAAAGTAGCCTTCATTCTGCAGATACTCGCTGATTTGGTACCGGGTATCGTCGAGATTGTAAGAGTTGAATAGGTCTCCTTTTTTCGGAAATTTAACCAATGTATTGTTTATCAAAAGGCTATCAATCCTTGGATCGCTCACACGTGTATCAAGCTCCGAAATAAGATAAGGATTGCCCGATCGGATATTATAGTAAACCCTTGCTTTATATTTTTCTTTCCTCAAGGCCACACTATCACTTATTTGCGAATGATAATACCCCAGATTTCTGAGATAGGCTTTCATGCTTTTCTTCGATTCTTCGATGGAATAAGCATCGTAAATTATTGGGGCTTCGCCAACAGTGTTTCTCCACCACCGCCTTAAATAAAAAGGATCGTCAATGGGTTTTTTTCCTTTGGCAATTCTCTTTTGATTCCTGATTTTCAATTCTTTTTCACGCTTTATATCCCGCTTCATCTCCTTATCAGGATCAACCATATTATAAAGCGACAAATAAAAATACCACCCCAAAATTCCTTTATTGGGTTTTTGGAAGGTATAGTTGGATAGCTCCGATTTATCGATGGATTTATTATCGACGGTGATGGTATTATCGGACAGAAGATATTGATTTTCTTTGAGATATTTAGTGGAGCTACATGATTGAAAAATAAATAACGCCAAAAGTAAAACCCAGACAACAGATTTAGATAAAGGGCTGTATTTAATTTTTCCGAACCCCATGAAGTGATTATTTCTGCGATTGTTTTTCCATCCATTGCTGGTTAAAGGACTTATTGGCAATTTTAGGCAGACTGCGCTTATTTCCCCAGGCCTTTCCCATAAACATGGAAATAAAAAAGTTTTTCAACCCAGAGCCAAACATATCCATCTTCTTTCGCTTGAGCAAAAAGCTGGTGGCTGTTTTTACCACAAAACGCTCCGAACCAGTGGTTAAATCCTGCTCAACCGAGGCTTTTCTATTTTCGAGCAATAGCTCCTGAAGCGGAATCCTTACAGGGCAAACATCGGTGCACGCTCCGCATAAAGTAGATGCAAAGCTTAGATGTTTATAGTTTTCCATGCCCAATAGCCAGGGAGAAATCACGGAGCCAATGGGTCCGGTATAGGTGGTTTTATAAGTATGACCTCCTATGTTTTTATAAACAGGGCAGGCATTGAGGCAAGCACCACAGCGAATGCATGTGAGTGCAACTTTCTGATGGTTTTGTTTGAGTACTTCGGTGCGTTTATTGTTGAGAAGAATAACAAAAGTTTCTTTTGGCCCATCGGTTTCCTTATCCTTTTTAGTGCCTGTGACTATGGAGTTATACACGGTGATATGCTGGCCTGTGCCGTGGGTTGCCAGTAGCGGCCACAGGGTATTTAAATCGTTGATGGAAGGAATTATTTTTTCGATTCCGGCAACAATTATGTGAACTTTGGGGAAAGCCATACTCAAAACGCCATTCCCTTCGTTCTCGGTTAAGGCTATGGAGCCGGTATCGGCAATGAGAAAATTAGCTCCGGTTATTCCGGCACCAGCATTGTAAAATTTCTCCCTGAGCTTGATTCTAACCATATTGGTCATCTCCTCGGGGGTAAGGTTTATGTCCCAATCAAATTTCTCGTTAAAGAGTTTAGCTATTTCTTCCTTGCTCTTATGCATGGCGGGCGTAACAATATGGTAAGGTTTTTCGCCCCCCAATTGCACAATAAACTCACCCAAATCTGTTTCTATGGCTTCTATTTTGATTTTATCGAGCACCGCATTTAGGTCAAGCTCTTCGGTGGTCATCGATTTACTTTTAACCACCAAATTTATTTTCTTTTCTATCAGAATTTTTACAATTTCTCTATTGGCTTCAGCGGCATCCACTGCCCAAATAACTTTTCCTCCGTTTGAAGTGAAATTCTGTTCAAACTCAATAAGATATTTATCTAAGTCGTTTATTGCCTTGCGCTTAATGTTGGCAGCCCGATTTCGGGCAGTCTCAAGATCCTGATATTGCTGCTTTCCTCTGAACACAGCCTGATCGTACTTGCCAATATTCTTGTTTAATGTGGCTCTGTGAACTTTGTCAAAGGCCTTGAGTTTGGATGCTTTAATAAAAATCTGAGCAGCTTCTGACATAATTTTATTTACAAAAGTTTCGAAATTTTTTCTACTCTCACCTGATGTCTTCCACCTTCAAAATCGGTGGTTAAAAAGGTTTTTAATATTTCCCAGGCCATGTCAAATTCTACGAAACGACCCGGAAGACTAATAATGTTGGCATTGTTATGCCTGCGGGTCAGTTGAGACTGTTCCACACTCCAACACAAACCAGCCCTCACATTTGGATATTTATTGGCAGTTATTTGAGCACCGTTTCCGCTGCCACACATAATGATGCCTCGCTCATATTCGCCTTCGTTTACAGCTTTGGCCAAAGGATGAATAAAGTCCGGATAATCAACACTATCGGTGTTAAAAGTACCCATATCTTTCATGGTATAACCATGTTCTATTAGTTTATTTAAAAGAAATTCTTTCATTTGATAAGCCCCGTGATCGCAGGCAATAGGAATTATTTCAGATTTCATTAGCATATTGAAATTATTTAAATACAAAATTAATCTAAAATTGATAGGAAGGTATTTATATAAAAATATTAGCATCTTTTTTTCAACCGATGCATTATAATCAGTTAAAAATTGGATAACCTTTTTATCTGTTTAAAATTTTAATTTTAATGGTCAGATAGCTTGCCCCGATTCTTTCGGGGGAATATCCATGTTAAACATTCCCGGTTTGTGTAAACCTTTTTGCATGGATATTTCATAATAATTCCTTTTTTCGCTGAAATAATATATTTTTGCGTGTATGATTTTCCTCCATAGAAATGCATATATTTGAATAAAAAATTGTAAAAAACTAAAAATTATAATATTATGAATAAAAAATTCTCACTTTTCTCAATGACTTTTTTGATTAGTCTGAGCTTATTTGCTCAGATTGAAGTTTTAACTGGCTCCGAAAATGGAACCTATTACAAATTGGCTCAGGATATGAACAATTATTTACCTGCTCAAATAATGGTAAATGGTACAGATTCTACAAGCGTCAGCTTCCTTAAAGTATTGTCAACCAGTGGAGCGATATATAATTTCGATATGTTGGCAGACCAAAAAACTGCGAATAAAGTTGCGATTATGCAGTTAGACATGCTTCTTTTCAAAAGAGCCGAAGACATGATAAGAAATACAAATTCTACCAATGATCTAGTTGTTCTTATGCCCCTGAATCTGGAAGAAATTCATTTGCTGGTTAAAAAAAGTAGCGACATTAAATCATTACAAAACCTTGATGGTAAGAGAGTTGGAATTGGCACTCCATTAGAGGGAACCTATAGCACAGCCATGTATATTCAAAATCAATCGAAAATATTATGGCACAACAAAAACCTTTACACTCACGAAGCCATGAGAGCACTTTTGCTCGATCAGATTGATGCTTTCTTTATGGTAGCTGCTGCTCCAATTCAAATGTTGGCAGCCAATGCAGCCAACTCTCCTTTGCAAATGGAATTGGTTCCGCTCGTAAATATTAATGGTTGGGCAGATTATTATGTTGCAGAAACCATTGAAGAAGGGAGCTATTTATGGCAATCAACCGCTGTTTCCACTTTCAGTGTTCCTAGCGTCATTGTTGTAAATAAAGCTAAATTAACAGAGCAGGAAATTGCATCTCTTAAAGAATGGCGTGCCAATGTAGTTCAAAATATTGACCAGTTAAAAGCTAATGGTCATCCATCGTGGAAAACTGCCAATCCAGCGGTATTTGATGGAACTGTTTGGCCGGTTTTGGAATAGGTTCTCAAAAATACTTAACCTAAAAACCCCAAAAGTTCGTTGAGCTTTGGGGTTTTTTTTAAATTCAGAATAGCAGTTTTATCAGGCTTCGGAAATTTGGAGTTATTTATTTTTTATTGGCAAAATCCCGACCAGCTCTCAAAGCATTGATATTAGCTTCTACAACTGCTTCGCCTTTGCGCAGAAAAATTTGTTTTATGGCTTCTTCGAATGCCTCAAAAGGAATGTCGATATGCGAAGAAGCGGCTCCTAAAATGACAATATTACTCGATTTTGCCGACCCCAAATCCTTGGCTATGCTATCGGCATCGATGATGATGGTGTTTTTCCGTTCCTTAATTTTGGCTATAATAACATCTAAATCGGGGTAATCTGCAATGTTTACAAAGGGAGTGCTGTTGGTTATAATCCAGCCATCGCTGTGTAAATAATCCACATAACGGAGCGATTCCATGGGCTCTATCGATAAAATAATATCGCAGACTCCTTTTGGAATCAGGTCGGATGCAATGGGTTTTGATGAGACTCTGAAATGCGATTGAACTGCCCCACCCCGTTGGCTCATGCCATGAATTTCGGCTTGTTTCAAATGCAAATTGTTGTTAATGGCTGCCATGCCAATGGTTGCTGCTATGGATAAGATACCTTGTCCCCCAACTCCCGCTAATATAATGTCTGTTTTCATTTTTTCACTTTTTAATTGTTTTTAATCCACATGTATTCAATAGTTTATGATACAAAACCATAGATGAAAAATTTGGTCATTAGGCGGCTATCTGAGATTTAATTCTCTGATACGCTCGTTTAATGCCACATTTCGGGTGGTTTGAATACATTGGCGGCGGGGAATGATAACCGAAACACCAGGATAAGCCAGCTCCTTCTTCATGACTTCTACCATGACTTTATGATTTTTCTTAACCGGGGTAAACACAATGATATGGTCGGGATCCACGCCAACACCTTTGCAGATGTCTTCAATTTTCCCAAGTGCTGCCGAATCCTGACCACCCGTCATACCGGTAGTGAAGTTGTCGGAAATCATCACAGTAATGGGCGAGCCTTCGTTAACAGCATCGATGAGTCCGGTAATGCCGGAGTGGGTAAAAGTGGAATCTCCAATAACAGCAACGGCCGGAATAAGACCTGCATCGGCGGCTCCTTTGGCCATGGTGATGGAAGCTCCCATATCCACGCAACTGTTTATGGCATTATAAGGAGGCAGAGCACCCAAAGTATAACAGCCAATATCGCTAAAAACCCTGCCGTGGCCATAGTCGATAAGTGCTTCGTTTAAAGCATTGTAAGCATCTATATGTCCACAACCAACACACATGGCCGGTGGACGGTTTTTCACTATTTTTTTAATCTCTTCATCTATCGTTACCACTTCGTCTTCGCTGTGCAATTTCAGTGCTTTGGCAATGATGTTTGGATTGAGCTCACCATCGCGGGGAAGGGTTCCATCCAAGCGGCCATGAACATGTTCTTTGGCCAGATAGCCCTTCAAGACTTCTTCAATAATTGGATAACCGTCTTCCAAAACCAGAACTTCCTTGCACTCGCTCATCAAACGCTCAACTTTGGTTCTGGGCATTGGGTATTGGCCAATTTTAAGAAGGGGGTGTTTGAACTGATCGTCGGGGAAATTTTCCATTAAGTAATTGTATGCCAGCCCGCAGGCAAGAATTCCGAGCGATTTGTCTTCACCATCGTAGTAGTGATTGAAGTCGGAATGTTCAGAATCTTCGATGAAACCAATAAAGCTATTGAGCAAGCCCTTGTATTGAACCCGGGCAATAGATGGTAGCAGTACAAACTGAGTTGGATTTCCGGGAAGTGAAATGCTGTTTTGATCTAAAAGTGGTTTTCTCTCTACACCCGCTCTGGAATGAGCCAAACGAGTGGTAATTCGAATGAGAATGGGCACTTTAAATTTTTCGGAAAGTTGAAACCCCAGATAGGCCATGTCGTAGGCTTCCTGTTGCGACGATGGCTCCAGAATTGGGATTTGTGCAAACTTGCCATAATAGCGACTGTCTTGCTCATTTTGCGATGAGTGCATGCTGGGATCGTCGGCCACAGTTACCAGCAAACCCCCATTACTCCCGGTAATGGCAGAGTTGATAAAGGCATCGGCAGCCACATTGAGCCCCACATGTTTCATACAGACCATGGCCCGTTTTCCGGCATACGACATTCCCAAACCAGCTTCCATTGCGGTTTTTTCATTGGTAGACCATTGACTGTGAATTTTTCGTTCCTGAGCCAGACGATAGTGCTGTACATATTCTGTTATTTCAGTTGAAGGAGTACCGGGATACGCGTAAATTCCCGACATACCGCCGTCGATTGCACCTTGCGCAATGGCTTCAGCACCTAACAATAATAACTTTTGCATGAATTTTTTATGTTTTACCTGACCTCAAAACTATTCTGAGGTTTCTTGTGGACTTGTATTAATATTACCCGAAGATATTCAGGCATCCCGGCCCCACGGGATTTTATAAATTTAGGCAAAATTATAGATTCCCGGTAAGAGCCTTCGGAATATTTTTTTACTAAGGATAAAATTTAGATTCTGTATAAGTAAACAACCTTATGTAAGATTATGTTGTTGAATCAGATAATGCTTTTACACTTGCAATAAACATCCTTTAAATATAGTATTGCAAATCGAGTAGGAGGAAAATAAAAT
>DYSN01000095.1 GCA_020718205.1 Draconibacterium orientale | reverse complement strand
CTATTTTTTTATGTTGTTAATCTTTCGTTTTACAGACGTCGACCATTTTTATGCAAACATCATTAAGCAGTCGATCCTTTTATATCAAGTTGGAAGTTTATTTTCTATTGTTTGATTTAGTAATTTTATCCCCAGATTTTTAATATGAGAACCGAAAAAGATTTTTTAGGCGAAATTGAGATTCCCGGCGATGCGCTCTTTGGTATTCACAGCTGGCGGGCTGTTCAGAACTTCCCCGACCAAACGCCCTTCTCTTTGGAATGGTATCAAGCCATTGGATTGGTGAAATTAGCCTGTTACAAAACATATAAGGCTTTTAAAAGTGAAGCAATCATGGCTTTTGGGGTCGACAAGCTTCCTCTTGATTTTATCGACGATACCCACCTGGACGCTCTTCAAAAAGCAGCCGAAGAAGTGAGCAGGGGATTGTATTTCGATAGTTTTAGGGTTCCAGCCGTTCAGGGTGGTGCCGGTACAAGCATCAATATGAATTTGAACGAAATCGTTGCCAATGTGGCACTCAGACATTTGGGTTTTGAGCCGGGACAATATCAAATTATCGATCCGCTCCAAAGTGCCAATATCTACCAATCGACCAACGATGTGATTCCCACAGCTTTGCGCCTTGCTGCCATGCCAATGCTGCGCACTCTGGAGGAACAAATCAACAAAACCCGCAGAACCACTGAAATGCTCGAGCTCCGGTTCAGAGATATTCCGCGCACGGCCTTTACACAGCTTCAGGAAGCGGTGCCATCGAACTATGGTCGTTTGTTTGCGGCCTATAGCGATGCCCTGAGCCGCGATTGGTGGCGGGTGAGCAAAGCCTGGGAGCGCATGAAAACAGTGAATCTCGGCGGTGGTGCCATTGGTACCGGTATTTCTGTCCCCCGCTATTTCATTATGAACGTGGTGCAACAGCTCAAAGACCTGGCTCAACTCCCCATCAGCAGAGCCGAAAATCCTGGCGATGTAACCTCCAATCTCGACAGTTTGGTGGAGGTTTCCGCTATTTTAAAAGCCCATGCCGTAAATCTCGAAAAAATGTCCAACGACCTACGGTTGCTGGCTTCTGATATCACCAAAACCCCGGTGCATATTCCCGCTCAACAAGTGGGTAGCAGCATGATGCCCGGGAAAGTTAACCCCGTAATTGCCGAATTTGTCATTTCAATAGCTCATAAAATCTATGCCAACGATGGGCTCATTACTTCCTTATCGGCCCGGAGCGATTTGGAACTCAATGCCTATTTGCCCCTGATTGGTCATGCATTGCTCGAAAATATAAAGGCTCTTATTGCAGCCAACCAGTCATTGGAGAAAAATATGCTGGCCGGAATCGAAATTGATGCCGAAGAAGCTAAATCAGGATTCTATAAAAGTCCATCCATCACCACAGCTTTGAGTCCGTTTATTGGTTATCACAAGGCAGCCGAACTCGCGCAGGAAATGAAAACCGGGGGATTGAATATTTTTGAAGCCAATCAATTGCTTCAACTGATGGATCCAGACAGGTTGCAAGAGCTCATGCAACCAGCAAATCTGGTGTCAATGGGTTTTTCGCTCAAAGAAATCCAATCATAAATCTGATTTAATTATGGCCAAAGGAAAGGACACTAAACCCCATATTGGAATATTTGGGAAAAGAAATATAGGCAAAAGCTCGCTCATCAACTGTCTCACGGGGCAGGATATAGCCATTGTAAGCAATAGCCCCGGAACCACCACCGATCCGGTGAAAAAGTCGCTCGAAATTAAAGGCATCGGACCTGTGGTTTTGATCGATACCGCTGGAATCGACGATGTGGGAGACCTTGGAAATCAGCGGATAAAAAAAACCATAGAAGCTATCAATCTCATCGATTTGGCCATTCTGGTCATTTCGGGCAACACCCTCGATGCTTTTGAAATGGATTTGATGGAGCGGTTTTATAAAAAGGAGATTCCTTACATCATCGTACACAATAAATCCGATGAAATCGCTTTGTTGTATAGTTTTAAAACCGAAACCGAAGCCAAAACCCATGCCCCGGTGTTGGCATTCAGCTGTTTAAGTCCGGAAAATCTGGAGGAACTCGTTCACGAGCTGCGACAAGCCATTCCGCCCACGGCCTATCAGAACAACAGCCTAATTGGCGATTTGGTTGATGCGGGCGATACGGTAGTTCTCGTAACACCCATAGATGACGAAGCCCCCGAGGGCCGACTTATTTTGCCACAGGTTCAGCTCATCCGCGATATATTGGATAACGATGCGGTGGCGGTGGTACTCAAGGAGCGGGAACTCGATGCCCACATTCGGCAAATGCAACCTGAGCCCAAATTGGTGATAACAGACAGTCAGGTCTTTCTCAAAGTGGATGGTTCGGTGCCATCGCATATTCCCATGACCAGTTTTAGCATTGTGCTGGCACGGCAAAAGGGTAATTTTCAGCATTATCTTTCCGGAACGCCCCATTTGGGAAACCTTCGCGACGGCGATAAAATTTTATTGCTCGAATCGTGCAGCCATCAGGTGAGTTGCGATGATATTGGCAGAGTAAAAATCCCCCGGTGGATCGATCAGTATTGTGGTAAGAAGCTGGAATACAAGGTTGTGAGTGGGTTGGATCAAATACCTGGCCGTATAACCGATTATGCCATCGTCATTCAGTGCGGTGGCTGTGTGATAACCCGCCGACAGCTCCAAAACAGACTCCAGCCAGCCATTGATGCCGGCGTTCCGGTGACCAACTATGGTATGGCCATTGCTTGGGTTCAGGGTATTTTCCCCAGAGCAGTTTTGCCATTTGTTCACCAACAAACCACAACAAACCATTATCTTTAGCAGCAATTTAAATAGTTGACAAAAATAAAAGGGCTATCTTGCTAAAGTGAGCAACGCCATTCATGATTCAATAGCTTGATTTACCTACCTTTTGGGGTGTGTTTGAGCCGGAATAAAATAATACAGCCGTATGAAAAACATAGTGATAACAGGTGCCGGAAGAGGCATTGGAAAAGAAACCTTACTGAAAATGGCTCAATTGGAGCCGGTTAAAATATTGGCCATTTCGCGTTCGGCGGAGCAGTTGGAATTATTGCAATCCCAAATTTCTAAGGGAAGCGAATTGCATATTTATCCATTTGATTTGGGTAGTGACGATTTTTTGCCACTTCAGGAGTGGCTCCATCAACATACCGCCAGGATAGATATTTTGATAAACAATGCAGGGTATTTGGTGGCAAAACCATTTGCCGGGCTCACTTCCGACGATTTCGATATCCTTTTTCGGGTGAATGTGCGGGGGATATTTAAAATGTGTCAGATTTGCCTCCCATTGATGAATCATGGCGGCCATATTGTAAATATCAGCAGCATGGGTGGATTTCAGGGGAGTGTAAAATTTCCAGGGTTAAGCCTTTATTCGGCTAGCAAGGGAGCTGTGAGTGTTTTTACAGAGAGCCTTGCGGCAGAGCTTCAGGAGCAGGGAATAGCGGTGAATGCGTTGGCATTTGGTGCCGTGGATACCGATATGCTTCGGGCTGCTTTCCCACAATACAAAGCCCCTCTAAGTGCTTCTGAAATGGGTGAATTTGTGGCCGATTTTGCCATGAATGGGGGCAAGTTCTTCAATGGCAAAGTTTTGCCGGTGAGCAGCAGTACGCCATAAAATACATGGTCTAAAATTAATGTGACTGGTTCTGTCAACGGATCAATATGTCTTTTTTGAATTTATGCTCGCCGGGTTGTTTTGCCACTAACCTGCCTGCCGATAGGCAGGGGCTCAAAGGGCACTAAGAATATTGAGCTGTGACCGGATGGTTTTCTTTGTCCATGCCGGCGCGGATCTACCTGGCTGCGCATTCAGACAGGTTTGCAACCGACTGAAAGGAGCCTGTCTGCCGACAGGTAGACTCTGCGAAGCTAATCCGTGCGTCCTATATATCACATTATCATACATTTAAATATATCCCCAAATCAAAATATCCTGAAAAATATACAAACTGCAATATGCTAAATGGACTCACGGCTTCTCTGTTTATCAATGCATAACAAATCTAAAAAAATATCCTTATACATTTGATAAATTTTGAATCTTTTTTTAGTAAAAACGAACCATTCAAAACTCTGCCTTACCCCGCAGAAGCGGCTTATGGGTTTTTTGCCGAAAAACTGATTCTTACAGGGTTTTTTTTACATTTGTGAATAAAATAACTATTGAAATGGGGTATCTGTCTTTCATCAAATCATTTAAAAACCGGATAATCTCCTTCCCGGGGTCTTGTTTCATTCTTTCAAAATAAATCGCGTTATGATAAAATCTGCTTTTTTCTTTTTTTCGCTCCTGCTTTCTCTTTCGCTTTTTTCTCAAGCCATTTATGAGGAAGAACGCTATGTTCCGGAAACCAATCCCATTGTTCTTGAAAAATTGGGTCAGTGGCAAAATCTTAAATTTGGTCTCCTTATGCATTGGGGAACCTACAGCCAGTGGGGAATTGTAGAAAGCTGGTCCATTTGCCCCGAAGAATACGAATGGTGCGAGCGAACTGCAGGTAAAAACCCCCAAAAACTATAATGCTTATGTGGCCGAATATGAAAACCTGAAAACTACCTTTAACCCAAAAGGCTTCAACCCCGATAAATGGGCCTCAGCAGCGGCCTATGCGGGCATGAAATATGTGGTTTTTACCACCAAACACCACGACGGGTTTTGTATGTTCCACAGTCAGTTTACCGATTATAAAATCACCGATCCGGCCTGTCCGTTCTCCACGAACCCCAAAGCCAATATTGCCAAGGAAATCTTCGATGCCTTTCGGCAGCAAGGTCTTTGGGCCGGCGCCTATTTTAGCAAACCCGACTGGCATCACCCCGATTACTGGTCGCCCTATTACCCTCCCCGCGATCGCAACGTGAACTACGAACCCGAAGCCAACCCCGAAAAATGGGAACGCTTTACTCAATTCACCCACAATCAGATATTTGAGTTGCTCACCAACTACGGGAAAATCGACATCCTGTGGCTCGAAAACAGTGGTGCCAAATATGCCGTTATCACCACCAAACACCACGGGGTGGCTCTGTGGGATAGTAAATCGGCTAATTTGAATGTGGTTGACAAGTCGCCGGCCCAACGCGATTTGATAGTGCCTTTTGCCAAAGCCATCCGAAATCAGGGGCTTAAACCGGGCTTTTACTATTCGCTCCTCGATTGGTCGCACCCCGATTACCCCAATTTTACCCGCGACAAAAAGCGCTACGAGCAGGATTCGGTAAGGTGGCAACGATTTGTGGATTTTAATTTTGCCCAGTTGGCCGAGCTGAGCGAATATCATCCCGATTTATACTGGTTCGATGGCGATTGGGAACAAACAGCCCAACAGTGGAAAGCTAAAGAAATAAGAGATTTTGTGCTTGGGAAAACTCCCACAACCATTATCAACTCACGCTTGCAAGGCTATGGCGATTATGCCACCCCCGAACAGGGAGTTCCCATTTCCAGACCACAGGCCGAATATTGGGAGCTTTGCCTCACCATGAACAATAGCTGAGGATATCAACCCAACGATAAGGAGTATAAAACGGCCAATCAAATTATCAGGATTTTTGTCGATTGCCTGAGCATGGGTGGAAATTTGCTGCTCGATATTGGTCCCAAACCCGATGGAAGCATTGCTCAGGAACAATTGGACATTCTTGCAGAGCTGGGCAGCTGGACAAGCAAGCACGAATCGGCCATTTATGGCACCACAGCCGGAATTCCCCACCAACATTTCAATGGCTATACCACACTGTCGAAAGACAAGAATATTCTGTATCTCTATGTGGACAATAGCCCCACAGGTCCGCTTTTGATTAAAGGCTTGAAGAATAAAGTAAGCCGGACTTGGGTAGTTGGTAACGGAACCCAACTCAATTATGAAGTAAAAGGCAAAATGTATTGGAGTGAAGTTCCCGGATTGTTGTACATTGACCTGCCGCAGAGCGTTCAGGATAAGCATGTTACAGTGATTGCGGTGCTGCTCGACGGCCCCATCGAATTTTACACGGACGAGGTGAAGCCCATTGAGTCAAATTAGATTTCTTTTATTGCCCGGTTAATTCTGTGCCCCTGTTCAATCAGTGGAATTTATTTGCGTGAGCTCGATTTAGCGTTGCTTTTCCGGTTTTTTCTGACTATATTTGGTAGTGTATTGCCGATTTTTCATCTCCCGAACAATTTTAAGAAAATGAAAACCAGGAAAAACCTATTTGTGCTTGCAGGCATTTTTGTCCTGTTTTTGCACGCCCCCTTTGCACAGAATATATCCCCCGACCGGTTGGCAGATTGGTCCAGGGCGGGGCTTTCCGAAGAAATTGAAGACCCACAATTGTTTATCTCAGTAACCGAATTTGGAGCAGTTGGAAATGGGATTTCGGATGATACTGAAGCTGTTCTGGCGGCCATACAGTCAGCAGGCGAAGAAGCCGCCACCATCCTTTTCCCAGTAGGAACCTATCTGATAACTCAACCCGTTTATTTTCATTCAGAGCTTTGTTTTAAAGGAGACGGATCGGGAAATACCCATCTCAAATTCAGTCTGGCTTCTGACAACGAAAGCTGTTTAAATATTACATCCTCACAGAATAACGAGTTTATGGCACTGTCGGATGGCTACCAGCAAAACTCCACTACTTTGTGGGTAGAGGGCGAGATGGCAATACAATCCGGCGATTTTGTGGAAATTCAACAGGAAAATGGCGAATGGGATTGTGAGCCGGCGGATTGGGCGCAAAATTCGGTAGGACAAGTGATAGAAGTAGTTTCGGTAAATGGAAATCAGCTTGTATTAAAAGACCCGTTGCGCATAGACTATTCAGAAACCCTTTATCCTGTGATTAGGAAAATTATCCCCATTCGCAATATTATAATTGAAAACCTGAGCATAGAACGTTTGGATGAACCAACTGACGGTGGTGGGAAAAACATCTATATGGCTTATGCGGTAAATATTCAGGTAAGTGGAGTGGAAAGCAGAAAGAGTCAGGGGAGTCATTTGTATGCTACTCATTGTGCCCATATTTTTGTCTTTGGTAACTATTTCCACGACGCCTTTCTTTTCGATGGTACCGATACCCGCGGATATGGAGTTACTTTGAATATGCACAGCTCCAACTGTTTGATAGAGAATAATATATTCCGCAATCTTCGCCATGCCATGATGATAAAAACAGGAGCCAATGGTAATGTTTTCAGTTTTAATTACAGCCGCGAACCCCGGCGCAGTGAGCCCATTGCCAATTATTCGGGCGATATCAGCATTCATGGTCATTATCCCTATGCTAATTTGTTCGAAGAGAATATTGTTCAAAATCTCTTCATCGACCATTATTGGGGTCCGGGTGGGCCTTACAATACCTTTATGCGCAACAGAACCGAACTCTATGGCATCATGATGACTACCCCAAACGGACAGGAAACCAGAACTCAGAATTTTATTGGTAACGAAATAGAAGGGAATTTTCCTTATGGATTTTATACACTCACTGGAACCGATCATTTTGAGTTTGGGAATAATGATGGAGGCACCTGTATTCCCGCCAACACTCAGAATTTGACCGATGAAAGCTATTTTTATGAAGATTCACCCTGGTTTTTAAATACTGAATTTCCAACCATTGGATACCCAAACAACCTGAGTCAAAATACAATTCCTGCCAAGGAAAGGTGGATCAGTGGCGGTCTTATGACCATGGAATATCATCCATCGTCCGTGGGCTTCGAGCCACTGCAAACTGCGCCAAATAAATTGATATTATTGCAAAACCCCGTAACCGATAATCTGCAGCTCCTGATACCAGGAAATCATCGTTCACTCAATTATTCGATTTATAATGTTCAGGGACAGGTTATTATAGCTGGTAATATGCTATTGGACGAAAACAAGACGGATATTCCCTTAAACAGTCTCAGCTCTGGAATCTATCTTATTTCTGTTGCAGGCCTATCAACAGGAGGAAGTTTGGTTTTTGTTAAAAGGTAGGGTTTAAGAAG
Source organism: Draconibacterium orientale (assembly GCA_020718205.1). Classification (GTDB taxonomy): domain Bacteria; phylum Bacteroidota; class Bacteroidia; order Bacteroidales; family UBA12170; genus UBA12170. The sequence goes on along the minus strand of DYSN01000095.1, from coordinate 6,195 downwards.
TGTTAACTGAAAGTTTCGAGTTGAATGGTGTTATCCCTTTGTGTTTTCTTAACAATTTGTTTTTAGCGGTTATGGCTTTTGCCTTTCATTAATGGCGTTATTTGCCTTTTATCACAAACCATTCTTATGACAAAAGCCAGAATTAAATTCTCCACCCAAACAGGTGCCGATTTTGCCCAGGAGCTTCGACAAAATATAAAAGCCTATTTCGAAGACAGAAATGTATCGAAATTCGGAAATACCAACCTTACTTTCAAGTCTATTTTCATGACAAGCCTTTATTTTATTCCTTTCTTTCTCATGATTTTTGGAGTGATTGACGGGTTGGGATTGAGCCTTTTGGCCTGGGCCATCATGGGCTTGGGAATGGCTGGGATTGGAATGGGAATTATGCACGATGCCAATCATGGAGCATTTTCAAAATATCCCTGGGTGAACACCTTAGTGAGCAAATCCATGTATTTTATCGGCGGATATCCGGCCAACTGGCGTCATCAGCACAATACGCTGCACCACGGTTTTACCAATATCGATGGGCACGACGAAGATATTGACCCTGTGGCCATTATCAGACTTTCGCCCCACAAACCGCTATACGGAATTCACCGGTTTCAGCATTATTATGCCTGGTTTCTCTATGGATTAATGACCATTTCGTGGGCTTCGTACCGCGATTTCAAACAGCTCTATTTCTACAGCAAACAACCCAATTTTAAGAACAACGGAAAATCGACCCTGTTTCTTTTCGCCGATTTACTTTTAGCCAAAGTGCTTTATTTTGGGGTATTTCTAGTGCTTCCAATCTACCTGATGCCCTTGGCATGGGGATGGATTTTGCTCGGTTTCATGATGATGCATTTTGTTTGCGGATTTCTTTTAGCCATCATTTTCCAAACGGCCCACGTAATGACCACCACCGCATTTCCGAATCCGGAGAATGGTCAACTGGAAACCAATTGGGCTGTTCATCAGCTTCTTACCACAACCAACTATTCACCCCGCAGCCGCCTATTCTCGTGGTTTATCGGCGGATTGAATTTTCAAGTGGAGCATCATTTGTTTCCCCAAATTAGCCATGTTCACTATAAAAAGCTATCGGCCATGGTGAAAAAAACAGCAGAGAAGCACCAGTTTCCCTACTATGTGGAATCAAATTTTGTGGTGGCTCTGGGCAAGCATTATCAAATGCTCAAGATGCTCGGACGAAAATCTGTTGTGAGCTAGCAGATCCCTTTTCTTAAATTATTGCGCAATCCCGGATTGGTATTTTGCTTCAATTGCTGATTGAAAAGTCTTCTTTTAAAGATATTTGAAACAATCTCATTGTGGTATTAGTCACTATAAATAACTGTCATTCAATTTAATAGAACAAATATTAAAATATTTCGAAAATTAACTAAAAATATAGTTGACAAACTAAGTCATTAGTTATATATTTGCTGAACCGGAGTTTCCGGTTTTTTTAGATTTATATTAACTAAAAACTTAGTTATGGAAAATAAAAGACTCACCAAGGCAGAGGAAGAAGTGATGCAGCAACTCTGGGAGCTCAAGGAAGCTTTTGTAAACGAGTTGGTAGAGAAATTTCCCGACCCAAAGCCCGCCTACAATACCGTTTCCACCATCATCAGAATTTTGGAAAAAAAGGGGTTTGTGGCGCACAGGGCTTTTGGAAAATCGCATCAATACTACCCCGTTCAGAGCAAAAAGGAATACGCCGACAAGCATTTCAGCCATTTCATAGAAAACTATTTCAGCAATAGCTATCAGACGCTCGTTTCCTTTCTCACCCATCACGACAAGCTCGATATCAAAGACATGGAAGCCATCAGAGCCTTGATGGATGTAGAAATTAACCGGCAGAAAGGAGACCAAAATGGATAATCTTGTATTGTATGTCATCGAAGCCAACCTAAGCATTGCGCTTCTTTTTGGGGTTTATTATCTCGTTCTGCGAAACTCACCCTATTTTGGCTGGAATCGCTTTTACCTGCTGGCTGCGCTTATTCTTTCCATCTCCATTCCCCTGATCGATTTTAGTCAGTTCAATGCCAACATACTTTACGTGGTTCAGCTCGAAGCCTTGAACGTTGGCGCACAATTGAACAGCACAGTTCAGGAGACAGCAATTCCGCCAACACATATTTTTCTGTACATCTATCTCATTATCTCTTCGATAATGATTTTAAAACTGTTGTGGCATTTGTTAAGAATTCTCCAAATAAGAGCAAAATCGAAAGTCGAAATTCATCCGACCACAGCCACCCGTGTTTATATCAATCCATTTCAAAACTTCAGCTTTTTTGGGTGGTTATTTATCCGCACCGAGGATGCCACCAACAAAGCCATTATTGAGCATGAGAAATCACACGCAAGGCTTTTCCACAGTTTCGATATTGTGTTGGTAAAGCTTTTTCAGAGCTTTTTCTGGTTCAATCCGGTACTGTTTCTGGTGGAGAAGGAGCTCCGGCTTCAGCATGAATATGAGGTAGATAAAAAAGTACTCACCGAATATCAAAACATTCTCGATTATCAGCAATTGCTTTTGAATCAGGTTTTTAATACCGAATTCAATTTATTCAGCAATCATTTCAATCAATCATTTTTATTAAACAGATTCACCATGATGACAAAAAAACAAAACAAAAAAAGCCCGCTGTTCATTGCTGCAGCACTCCTACTTATGATTTCAATCCCCGTGATGGTGGGTTGTAGCATGGAGAAACAAAACAATCAGCAAGAAGAAACCCAGCAACAATCAGACGAAGGCGTCAACGCCCAAAAATCCAGTGCAGAAGATGCTACAATGCCTGCCACACCAGCAGAAACCGGAACCCAAACCATGGCCGACACCAGTGCGGTTTTTATGGTAGTGGAAGAAATGCCTGAATTTCCAGGTGGAAAGGAGAAAATGTTCGAATATCTAAGGCAAAACATCAACTATCCCGAAGCTGCCAAGAAAAACGGCGTTACAGGAAAAGTATTTGTCAACTTTGTGGTTGAGAAAGATGGCAGCATTTCGACTGTGCAGATAACCCGCGGAATTGGTGGCGGCTGCGACGAAGAAGCCGTTAGAGTTATTAAGTCGATGCCCAACTGGAAACCAGGCAAGCAAAGAGGCGAAGCGGTGAGAGTGCAGTTCCAAATGCCCATCAACTTTGTTTTGAAGTAATTGGGGCTATTTATCCCAAAATGTCCAAAGAGCTGAATCAGAAATGGTTCGGTTTTTTTTGTGAGATTGGTGGAATTGGGTTTAGCGCATCAGAAAGTACTTTTCCAATAAGAACTCCCCATAAAGCCTTGTAAAAATTACGTCAGAAAATTGCTATTGCTCATCATTTGGTGTAGTTTTAAACCAAAAAATATGTCGAGACAAATCAAATCCTTCAAAAAACCAAATGATGAACAGTTAAAAGCGCAGACAGACTGGCTTAGAGCTAAATTGGAACGTGCAGAAAATAGCGGTTTTACAACTGATTCTAAGGAACAAATATTGATGCAATCCAAGGCAATGCTTAATCAGAATATCGGAATATAGCCATTCACCAACCCGATTCTCCAATAAAGTCACCTTCTAAAATAATTGAATAAAGTTTCCTTTAAATTGAACCATTGATTATCTTTGTACCTACGATGAAAATGGATAATACCTTGAAAATATACACTTTAGATGAGGCCAAAGATAAGCATTTAGGAAAAATTGGTACACACAAACGGGATCAATATGAATATGAATTGCGGCTTGATTTATTGGGGGAAATGATAAAAAAAGCTCGTCAGGAAAGAAACTTAACGCAAAAGCAACTCGGTGAATTAATTGGAGTTCAAAAATCGCAAATTTCCCGCATAGAAAACAATGCAAAGAACGTAACCATCGAAACTATTCTAAGTGTATTTAGAGCATTAGAAGCCAAGGTAAATTTCAACGTTGAACTTTTAGACGAAGATTTTAAAATTGCAAAAACTACGTTAACAACAGAATAATAACTAATTATAAAAAAGGACAAAACCAAAAAACTAATCAATCTGACCCTTATGAAACTAAAGGGAATTTTACGGATTTAGACAAAATAGATACAGTTAATCCTTAATAAATATACCATGAGAAAAGTTTTATTAGTTCCTTTTTTGATTTCATTTCATTTCGCCTCCGCAGGAACCGGCGGTGCAAAAGATGATTATCTCCTGATCCTTTCAATCATTGCGGTGCTTCTATTTATCCTAACCGTGCTGTTCTCCATCGATTTTGTAAGAAAACTCCTAAAAGACCGCAATGAAAAGAAAATGGCTCTTCTTGCGGAGAAGGAGAGCGGGGAGGAAAGTCAGTTGACTGATAATCCATCCTGAAGCGAAGACCACCAAAATTGGAAATTCAGGGCTTAACTGCTAATTCCCTTTTATTTTAACCGAAATCCACGATTTATCAAAGCCAATTTTACTAAGGATAAAATCTTTATCAATTATATCTGGCTTTCTTATACTAATAATTGTCAAATTATCTGGAACTTCCTCTATTATAGTGAATTGAGTTCCACCAGACTGCCATGTAAATTTATGGCTATTATCTTTTTTAGAATACCCTTCTAAATTTTTACTTTTATTCCATTTCCAAAAATACAGTTCAGGATCGTAACGAATAGTATCAAACTCAAAAATTGCTACTTCGGTCAAATCATAAGATCTAATAAGAACTACTGTTCTTACATTTTTAACAATTTCTCTTATCTTTGATACTCTTTCATTAAAGATATTTAGAACTAGCTCCCCTGTTTCATCAGGCTTTTCGCCAGGCTGTGCAATGAACCCAAATGAGAATTGCAAATCATTTCGTCCCGATATTAATCTTACTCTTCTTTGATTTACTGGGTTCTGATGCTTTACTGATTTAGCCCCCCAAGCCGTATTGCCTAAAACTATATCATCCAAGCCAACATTAGATGGTTTCCATTCGGCACCGATAGCATACGCAAAAATCTGCTCCCATTCCTTTCCTTCAATATCAGTTTCACCCCTAGTTGCGAGAATGTAAATGAGCTGTTCTCCAATCAGATAAGGAAAATGATTTGGAAATTCATTAAGTTTATATGGTGGTTTCGATTTACTTACACTACGTAGTTTTGGGGTCTTATTCTCCATTTTTATCTTGTTAAATTAACTTCATAATCTCTTAAAACTATAGTCATGTCAAGGGAGTTTGCCACAAAAGGTAACAACTTTAAGAGAACTGCTTTAACTACATTAACAGGGACTGCATTTCCTGCTTGTCTTCTTGCATTTGAATCACTAACAACAATTTTGTAAGTATCAGGGAAGCCTTGTAGTCTAAACATTTCTCTAGGAGTTAATCTCCTTTCACCATTTACAAGAAGATAATTGTAAGAAGCACCTGCTCGTAATGCACAGGAATATGGATATGAGCATATATTCCCTGATTTATTTTCATGCCATATTGAAGTTGTATATGCAGATTTGTGCTTAAATTTTCTTTTGTCTGTAATATATTCTGAAGCTATATGCTTGGGATCAACTTTCGTTTCCAAAATCTCTGAGAGCGGCTTAAACGGCCTGATTGGAGAAGGGAAACTATAGAATATTGGTTCTCTATGCCCTACGATTATGACACGCTCACGCTTTTGTGGAAGGCCATAATCTAAGGCATTTAAAACAGCATAATTAACATAGTAACCCAAATCTTTCAAAGTGCTTAATATTACTTTAAGGGTTTTCCCTTTATCATGTCCGACTAATTGCTTAACATTCTCTAAAACGAAAGCTTTTGGTTTCTTAGTTTTGAGAATTCTGGCAATATCAAAGAATAAAGTTCCCCTTATGTCATTGAATCCCTGGCGTTGCCCAATAATACTAAATGGCTGACATGGAAAACCAGCGAATAATATGTCATGATCCGGAATTTGATCCTCATTTATTTGTGTTATATCTCCATAAGGCCTTTCATTAAAATTTGCTTCATAACTTACTTGACAAGATGTGTCAATATCCGAAGAAAAAACACACTCTGGAATTATATCGTTTTCCAAACATGCTTCTTGCATTGCAATCCTAAAACCTCCGATTCCACAAAAAAGGTCAATGTATTTTATTCTTTCCATAAACTTAGGTTAAAGAGACAAATATAAAAATTTTGTTACTACTCAGCAGGAATTAGTTCTTGATCAGCCAGATTTGTTAAAGCCT
>DYSN01000219.1 GCA_020718205.1 Draconibacterium orientale | reverse complement strand
GGTAATCAAAGTATTGGAAACAGCCCGAGAATAAATAGGCTTCATAATAGAATAACTTTAAAAATAATACTTAACATCATTAATATTTAAAAAATGAAAAAAATAATTCACACTTTAACCATAGCGATCTTTTTTATGCTTTATCAAAATACCACAGCACAGCAAGTTGATTTAAAAAAAACACCTAAACCTGAAATAATACAAGCAGCAAATGGGATTGCAAAAGTATTTTTCGATGATTTAAAGAATAAGCGTCACGAAAAACTTACTGATTTTATTATTGAAAGCGTAGGCTACAATTTAGATACAGCAGAAAAAGCCAAAATGCGCATTGAGTTTATAGAAAAATTTGAAATCATCAGTACTGCCCCGCCCCGAGGCACCCACGGACAGATGAGTGGTTATGACCTGATTGATGAAAGTTATGTTCCGGGCAGCGACCGTTATTTCAGACACACCTATATGACGTATCACGAAGGAAATGTCGTAATCTGGGAATTCAGATTTTACGTGGATAAAGACCAAAAAGTGCTTTTAAACTATATAGGTTGGAGTGATAATAATCCCTTTGAATACCTAAGCACCCCAGATTACGCCTCTTTTAGAAAATAACAATAATTTTATATAACCATTAACACTAAATTTTAAACCAATGAAAAAAATGATTCAATTATTCGCCATGATCGCAATGATTACCTTAGGAAGCTGTAAAGGCAACTCCGAAAAAACAGAACTCAGTGCCGAAGAAATCAAAGCCAATGTCCCGGCAGAACAAAGCCAAACCGACCTGAACGATCCCGCAGAGCAAGCCAAATTCAGTGGCTCGTGGATAGTAGAAAGCCTGAACGGAGCTCCGGTAGAAATGAACGTAGGTACTGAATACATCATCAGTGGTATGGATGTAATGCGTAAGGCAGGTGCCGATATTGATGACAGCACTTTTACTGCAAAGTCTAACCAAGTATCTTGGGCTTTCAGAGGAAATAAAGTGTCCTACAATTACGCTTTTGACGGCAATAAACTCACCCTTACCGATGCAGCAGGAGCTTCAGCGGTGTTAATAAAACAATAAATTTAAAAACAAATACATCACAATGAAAAAAATTATTTACACATTAATTGCCATCTTTTTGAGCACTTCCTTTTTTGCACAAGAAAGATCTAACCACAGATTAGTAATCCAAAACAAAGGATTTAACTACAAAACTATTATCAAAAACAATGGTGTACTTTTAGCCAACCAAACTTTGGATATTCGCTTTACTATCTATTCTACCGACCCAAACGACGGTGGAACACAATTGTACCAAGAAACCCACACTACCACAACCAATGCCAATGGAATTGCTATTGTAAAAATGGGAGAAGGCACTACATCCAATTCGTGGGATAACATTATTTGGGATGCTGACAACTATTACAAAACAGAGTACAATATAGGTTCAGGCTATGTTGACATGAGCACCCAACGCTTTGATTTTGTCCCGGCAGCCGAATGGGCTCGCGTAGCGGATACTGCGGAGTACGCTTATCACGCAGATCATGTAAATTTTGAAGATATTGAAGCCACACCTACCACATTAGCAGGTTATGGTATCACAGATGCAGACCCGTCAACTACCAACGAGTTACAAAATCTTTCCGTAACCGGAGATCAATTGAGTATCAGCAACGGTAATACGGTAACATTACCCACAGGAACCACCTATACTGCCGGAACCGGAATCGGAATTAGCGGAGGAGTTATCAGCAATACGGGCGATACCGATGCCGCAGATGATTTTGACGGAAATTATTACAGTCTTTCTAATACTCCTATTCAATTTTTAGATGCAGGTGGAGATGATCCAACCTCTATTTCAACAGATGTGCATAGAATGAGCGGAGTAGCTTTGGGCTATAATCAAGTTCAAAAAGGGAAATTAGATATTAGAGTAATCGGTGCTAATACCAATATTCCGGAAAATGTAGGATTAGGAATTGTCAATTACAGTACTACTGCTACCACTCAGAAAGGAGTAGATGTAGCTTTGACAGGAAATTCAACCGGAGACCAATATGGGTTTTTTTCTGAGTTGTCAGGAACAACTTCATTGAATCAAACCGGAACTTCTAACAAGCTCAGTGGAAATGGAACCGGACCCCATACCGGAACGTATAATTACCTCTTAAATTCGGGTACAGGCATACAAACCGGCGTGAGAAATGATATCTCCACCACTAATGACAACTGGCATTACGGCATATTCAATCAACTCACAGGTACAGGCACCGGACAGCATTTAGGTACTTATAATAGATTAGGTGGCACCGGAACAGGCATACAATACGGCAATTATAACGAGATATTAAACTCTTCTAACACCCTCCATATTGGAAATTACAATTACTTGAATGGCATTGGCTCAGGAAGACACTACGGAAATCAGAATTTACTTTCCGGAGCCGGAACCGGAGTACAATACGGCACGCACACTTATATAAATAATAGTAATAATACGATGCATTACGGCGTGTACAACGAATTGGATGGTGCCGGAGGCGGTGCACACTATGGAGTGGTCAATCTACTCAATGGTGCCGGTTCAGGAACTCAAGTCGGGACGAAAAACCAGATAGACAATTCAGGAAATGGAAATCATTATGCAGTTCGCAATGATATGACAGGAACAGGGTCCGGAGTGCATGCTGCCATGTTTAACACCCTATCCGGAAGTGGTTCCGGCTATCAATACGGTGTAAAATCGGAAAT
>DYSN01000218.1 GCA_020718205.1 Draconibacterium orientale | reverse complement strand
GTTCATAAGACCCATGAACAAAGAATCAATAAGGCCAGAGCTGATATGCAATATACAAACAGTGGGACGAAAATTTATAACTATCAGGAGATTGATAAATATAGCGACTCCTTGGTTGGAGACAAGATAGGTATTATTGATTTTGAAAAAGAAGGATATGAGCATGTTCGTGAAGTCAACAACTCTGTTATCATCAAAGATGATGTTGATTCGGAAAAAGACTATTTAGGTATTGGCGTGGTGGAAGCGAACACCCCTGGAAGAGTAAAAAAAATCAATAATGATGTCACCATTACTGGCGATGTCAATGCTGATGGGGAAGAGGTGGAAATAGGTGTTGTGCGAATTGAACAGGGTGATGCGGAACAGATTAACAATACGACAAAGATAGAAGGAAAAATCACTGCCGAATAGGGAAAGTTGCATCAACGGCTATGGAAAAAGTGTGAAGACATAGCCATTCGATTATACAAAAAACAGGAGACCGTAATGACTGACACAAAAGGCATCATAGGAAGCTTGTTTGATCTCTCTTTTTCTGAGCTGGTCACCACAAAACTTGTGAAAATCTTCTATGTTATGGCGATATTTTTCTCCGGACTCATCAGTTTAGCCATGCTGATTGGAGGCTTTTCTGATTCATTTGGAAGCGGACTCGTCGCACTTGTAGTATCTCCCATAGTTTTCTTTGCTCAAATTTTATTTGCGCGCATAGGCATGGAAATGACGATAGCCGTATTTAAGATCGCTGAGAATACCAGCCGTTTGGTTGATAAAAATTAAGGCGAACATCTTCCTTTTCACTTCGATTATTTATGAAAAAGTTACATCTCATAGTTTTCGTTATATTCTTCAATATAATAGCAGGGTGTGTTCCAAGCGTGGCACCAAAGCTGTCTGAGGAGGAAAGACAAGAATTTGAAGCAAAAAAGCATGTTAAGTCATCAAGTACGGATTACGCCGAAGCGCTTCGTAAGTTGGGAGCAAAAATCAATACCCTCAACACCGAGAGGAAATTAATTCAGCCCAAGAATATCGGTAATACCGCAGGCGGAAATGAACTCCCCTTTAACCTGACCAACATGGTCATCAATAGTGTCAGTGAACTTGCGGGGCCACAACTTGTTGTCGCGCCTTACGACCCAGAATACATCTACAATGATTCAATGACCGGAGGGAAAGGAACACGCGCTCTCCCAAACATTCTCATTGGAGGTTCTATCACTGAATTTGATAAGGATATCGAAGGTGATGACTCAAGCATAAACATTGATATCCTCTTTAGTCATTCCGGAACACAAGGCGATGTTGGGGCCGGCATGGGTGGTGGTAAAAAACTATCCCGAGTTGTGATTGATCTCTATTTATTGGACTATAAGACCCAGGCTGTCATCCAGGGGATGCACATATCCAACACGATTCATGTTCTTGAACTTGAAAAAGATCGTGATTTTGGATTTGCCATGTGGGGAAGCGGTATTGGCATACAAGGGCGAATTGAACGCAAACAAGGATTTCACAAGGCTATACGGAACCTGGTTGAATACTCTATTCTGCAATTATTTGGGAAATATTACAAGCTACCCTACTGGCAGCTTCTCGATGTGCCAATGCAGGATCAGTTTGTAACCGACCGTATAATCAAAGCATATTACGCCAAATCCCCCGAGCAACAACTGGCAGATATTGACACCATGTTGACACAGCTTGGTATAGGCTCCAATACTGCCGACCGGCACACCCGCATAAATACTTTTATCAGCAAATATGGATTACAATGCCAGAGTTCTCAACTTGACCAGGTCTTTCTTCATTTGTTCATCCAATCCTCATTTAGAAGCCCTGCGCCTTATCAACAAGAGGTGCCACAAAAGACACCCGTGAGTGTCTCCACCAATAGCAGTATATCTCCCCCCCTCCCCCAGCCACCACAAAATATTCCTCAACAACAACCAGAAAATAAAAGAGCCTCCTCGCAACAATCTCAAAACACTCTCAATGAGATAGCGACACAAATTTCAGCAGCCTTGACAAACGGGACCACCCTGTCACAGGCTGTTACCAAGACGAATAAATTAGAGGTGGTGGTAAAGAGTCTCAAAAAATTAAGTGTCGCATCTCCAACCCTCCAGGAACAATTCGATTCAGCTTCAACGGCGCTTGAAGAAGCAAAAAAAACGAGGGATACGCAACTTAAAGTTTATTATGCGGCTATTATTGGCTTGGGAAAATATCCGCAACAAGATGTTAATAGCAGCTTGCCAGAGCTGCAAAAACGCAATCTGACAAACCGAGAAAAAATTGTCTCCTCTATTTTACCAAACCATATAAAAGAGTTGAGCAATAACAGCAGCTATGCGCCCACCTTGTTACTGGCTGATTTCCAACGCAATTTTTCCTCTTTCACTGATTAGCCCCCCCGGTCATGTTAAAGAACAAAATAACAATTTTACTCATTACATGGTGTTTTTTCATCTTTCCATTGCAAGATGGAAAGACTGCCGAAGAAGACGGTTTAAGCTCATTGGAAGTCGTCGAGGCTCCCCGGCAAACCAAATCGAACGCCAAGCAAAATGGTTTATATGAACCACAAAACAAGGCGCAGGCACTGATGAAAACAGGAGAAACCCCTTTTCACAAACAATTAGGGGGTGATGACGGGAATGGACAGGGGGGAAGCCAGATAAAACAACTGCAAGTGACCTCTGAAAATACCGTTGACGGTTCAATTACCGCCAAAGGAAAATCCGAGGTTTC
>DYSN01000217.1 GCA_020718205.1 Draconibacterium orientale | reverse complement strand
ATATGGGGTATCCGATCAACACCCGTGATTTTGACTAATAATTTCCTCATACGACACAGGTGCTGTTATTACAGCTTGTTCAATTAGCCGCAAGAATAAAAGTCCACGACTTGTTGATGTTCGCCTATTATATCTAAAAGTATATTCATCAAGATAATATTCTAGCTTGTTTTTGTTCAAATAACTCTGATGTGTTCCAAGTAACCATCTTTTCAATAACGAAGCGATCCTATGAACATTTGGCAATACTTCTTCATCTTCTTCCTTTACAGTCGACTTTTGTATTTTATGAACATAACCCATGTTGCTTAGATTATTATAACTTGCCCATCCATCTGTATGAATAATTGAAAATTGTTCAATATTATCCTCAATGAATTTATTCAAGCTTTCACTTGAAGCATCAGGAATTTTCGTTAGTCGCACTCTTCCTGTCTTCCTGCCTTTTACCTCAACGGCAACAGCAATTAAGCTCTTCCCTTCAGCGCCTCGCCCTCTCTTTCCAGATTTTTTTCCCCCAACCAAAACTTCATCAACCTCAACAATTCCCTGCAATTTGCTTCTGCTGCTTAAAACCATAAGTCTCCTGAATTTATGAAGCCAAGTCCATGCAGTTTGGTAACTTCCTATACCAAGAATTTTCTGCAACCCTTTTGCACTAACACCATTCTTTTGGGCAACCATCCACCATATTGCCCGAAACCAAATCTGTAAAGGTTTAGTCGACTTATGAAACATCGTTCCATTAGTTATTGTGGTCTCTGCATGGCAATCGCTACATTCAAATCGGCCTTTATTCTTTTTCCAGTACCGAATGGAGCCACATACAGGGCATTCAAAACCATGAGGCCATCTTATTAAAAAAAGATAATCAATGCAATCCTGCTCCGTTTTAAACATGTCCTCAAACTCCATTTGATTTGCCGGATATTTCATCAGACAAAGATAAAAATTTACGGGAGAAGATCAGATACCCCATATTTATTAATTTTACGCCTCTCATTCAAATTGTTAAGTCATGAAAACGCTAATTATTGTCAGGCATGCAAAATCCTCGTGGGACAACACCCATCTGGCAGACCACGACAGGCCATTGCTCGAAGTTGGAAAAAAACGCACACGACTCATCATTGCCAAGTTACAGGATTTAAACATTCAGCCCGATCTAATCATCAGCAGTTCAGCTAAAAGGGCACTCGAAACAGCACAATACCTGGCCAAAGGACTTTCTTATTCCAAAGACAAAATCAAGTCGTCAGCCAATTATTACACCGCTTCGGCCACCGAACTGATGAATGAATTTTATGATATGCCTGAATCTTTCAATACCGTGATGCTGGTAGGGCACAATCCTACCTTAACCTATTTGAGCAACCAATTCCTCAGTGATCCGATTGAAAATTTACCCACTTCCGGTGCTGTTATTTTGCGTTTCGATACCGAAACCTGGGATCAATTGCCTCATATCCAAGCCAGCGATGAGCAGGTTATTACTCCCAAAGACCTTAAAAAAGGAGTTTAGAATACTTTTCTGTTCGATAGCCGGATCACAATAAACTACGTGAGAGCCTTCCGCGTAAATTAAACAGTTCAAGAGGGGCAATCTATATTACTCTTTAAGATGCATGAGCTTTTGGATATTTTTGGGAATATCTGTGTTGTCCATCATCACGGCAAAAACTTCAGCCCCGGGACCGATAGCATACACCGGCACATTGATTCCTGTGTGAGAATAGCTGGTCCAGCCTAACCCTGATTTTTGACTAACCAACTGAAGAAACAAAGCTGTAAGCGGCTCGTATTCGCCATAAGTAACATCAGGATTTGCCTCTGCTTGACCGTACATGCTTTGGTTAAAAACACTTTTAATGTGCAGCATTTCTTTATCTGTAAGGGCAATCCGGTTCGAGTCACCAATTCCGAAATTATCGTTTGCCAGCTGCATCATCCGGGTAAAATCATTTTCTTTGTCACCTGATAAAGTATTTCTGAAGTCAGAAACTTTTTCGTTAAAAACCTCTGACGACAATTTCTGGTGCTCCAATAAAGTAATATCAGTTTCATATTTCATCGGGGCATTCCCCAGAGCCAGTCCTCCGGTTTCGTGATCAGCCGTTACCACGATCAGGGTTTCATCTGGATGTTGATTATAAAATTCGAGAGCCACGGCAACGGCCTCATCAAAAGCCAGCGTTTCGTGCAAAGAGGAAGCAGCATCGTTTCCATGACAAGCCCAATCAATTTTGCCCCCTTCCACCATGATAAAAAAACCACTGCCATCGCTTAGCAATTCGATGGCCTTTCGGGTAAAATCGTCCAGCGAAGGATTTCCCTCGTTGCCGTCGATCATGTAAGGCAAGGCAGCACCATCGGCCAGGCGGGGAGCAATGGCAATCACCTTTCCAACTCCGGGTTTCAGCGCATTAAAAGATTCCAACGTATTGGCAATGGTAAAACCATTCTGTCTGGCTTTTTCGAATACATTTATGGTATCGCCCGCCACTACACTGACAGGTTTTTTAAAACCACCTCCACCAAAATAATCCATGTCGCTGGCAGCCAGATCAAGCCCGATTTCAAAATATTGGTTTCTGCTTTTCTGGTGGGCGTAAAAAACAGCCGGTGTAGCATGATCAATTGAAACACTGGTGATTATGCCGATTTTCAAACCACTCGATTTCGCTTTTTCAGCAATCGTCGTCATGGGCATGGTACCATCGGGATTCATCGAAATGCGACCGATATTGGTTTTATATCCGGTGGCCAGTGCTG
>DYSN01000094.1 GCA_020718205.1 Draconibacterium orientale | reverse complement strand
GAAGAACTTTGTCCTTCTATGAGTAGTTATTATTTTTGAAAGATATTTGATGAACGGATTTGGAAATTCCAGCCGCCCCAGACAATCACGCCATCTGCGAAAATATATAGTGTTTAAATATTCCTTTGAAAAATTGCGTCAGAATGTCATAAAAATTCCGGTAACATTGGGTTTTTTCGCTTATTTTTGACATTATGGTCGGCCTAAACGAAAGGATGCCCCCTTGGCACAGTTTTAGCCCAACGATGTTTTTTACGTAATATAAATCACAAAATAATATAACAATGGTTGAGTCAAACGAACATGTAAAAACCCTGATAATTGGTTCAGGTCCTGCCGGTTACACTGCCGGAATTTATGCCGGTCGCGCTAATTTATACCCTGTAATGTATCAGGGAATGCAACCCGGTGGCCAACTTACCATCACCACCGAAGTAGAAAATTTCCCCGGTTACCCCGAAGGCACCGAAGGTCCGGCCATGATGGAAGACCTGAAAAAACAAGCCGAACGCTATGGTACCGATGTGCGTTGGGGCGAAATAGTGGAAGCCGATTTCTCCAAACGTCCTTTCATTTGCAAAACCGATGCTGGAAAAATCATCGAAGCCGAAACAGTTATCATTGCCACCGGAGCCTCTGCTCAATGGCTTGGATTGCCTTCGGAGAAAGAATTTAACGGCGGCGGAGTTTCTGCCTGCGCTACCTGCGATGGTTTCTTCTACCGAGGAAAAGATGTGGCCGTAGTGGGTGGTGGCGACACAGCCTGCGAAGAAGCCAGCTATTTGGCCAATATCTGCAACAAAGTTTATATGATTGTTCGCCGCGACGAGCTGCGTGCATCCAAAGCCATGCAGGACAGGGTGAAGAAAAACCCCAAAATTGAAATTCTGTGGAACCACAACACCAAAGAAATTGTGGGTACATCGATGGGATTTAATAAATCGGTGAATGGAGCTATTTTAGTGAACAATAAAACCAACGAGGAGAAACGAATCAATATCGACGGATTCTTTGTTGCCATTGGTCACACTCCCAACTCCGGCATCTTTAAAGGTCAGTTAGACATGGACGAAGTGGGCTATATCCAAACCATTCCAGGCTCCACCAGAACCAATATTCCCGGGGTGTTTGCTGCCGGCGATGTTCAGGATAAAATTTTCCGTCAGGCCATTACCGCCGCAGGTTCTGGCTGTATGGCAGCCATAGAAGCCGAAAGATTTTTAGGCGAACACGAATAGACTAATCTCCCAAGAGTCATAAAAGCCGTCTTTAAACTAAGGACGGTTTTTTTATTTACTTTTGTCCCAATCCATTGGGTAGTTCACGAGTTCAGATAAACCTGGATTTCTGTGATGTATTCCGGGATTATTTCTGCTGCTTTTTTGCTGCAAAGCACATGCTGAGCCGCCTTAGCAAAACAAAATAAAAGAATAAAACATGCAAAAGCTTTTTAAAATTCTCACCTACGTAAAACCATACTGGCCCTACGCCAGTCTGAATATTGCCTTTAATATTCTGGCAGTCATATTCTCATTGGCTTCTTTTGCGGTTTTTATCCCAATACTTAATATGTTGTTTCAGATTCAGGACATACCGGTAACAGCAGCACCTTTGGACATTTTCAGCTTCGAGAGTCTCAAGGATAATTTTAACTACTATGCCGGCCATCTCATCAAACTTCATGGGCCGTTAACTACGCTTCTTTATATCTCGGGAATTATTCTGGTGCTCTATTTCCTTAAGAATTTTTTCCGCTATATGGCCATGTTTTTCTTAGCCCCCATCAGAAATGGCGTGGTTCGCGACTTGCGCAACGATATGTACAAGAAAATTCTAATTCTTCCGCTGAGCTATTTCTCCGAACAAAAAAAAGGCGACATCATTTCGCGAATGACCTCCGATGTGCTCGAAGTGGAATGGAGCATTATGAGTTCGTTGGAGTCGGTTTTCCGCGAACCCATTGCCATTGTGGCTTCAATCGCAGTTCTTTTCTTTATGAGCCCTTCGCTCACCATTTTTGTAATGGTGCTTTTGCCCCTCAGCGGATTGCTCATTGGTCAGATAGGAAAAAGTCTCAAAAGAACCAGCGACAAAGGACAGAAACGCATGGGTTTTATTCTCAGCATTATCGAAGAAACCATTGGGGGATTGAGAATTATTAAAGGTTTTACGGCCATAAACAGTGCCGAGCGAAAGTTTAAAGCTGAAAATCAGGATTATACCCGCCTTATGATGAAACTCTACCGCAAACGCGATTTGGCTTCTCCGCTGAGCGAATTTCTGGGTGTAGTGGTGGTGGTGGTGATTCTCTGGTACGGTGGTAGCCTTATCCTGAGCAAAGACACTGCCATGGATGCCGCAGCATTTCTGGTTTATATTGGTATTTTTTCGCAGATTTTAAATCCGGCCAAAGCCATAACAGCAGCATTTTACAATGTGCAAAAAGGTGCTGCTTCGGTTGAACGTATAGAAGCTGTTCTAAATGCCCCCGAAATCATAGAACAAAGCCCCAATGCGGTTCAAAAATCGGAATTTCTCAACAAGATAGAATACAAAAATCTGGGCTTCTCCTATCAAAACGATGTGAGTGTACTCAAAGACATCAACCTGACCATAGAAAAGGGTAAAACCATAGCGTTGGTGGGTGCTTCGGGAGGTGGAAAATCTACATTGGCCGATCTGCTTCCACGTTTCTACGATCCCCGGCAAGGGGAAATTCTGATTGATGGAATCAATATCAAAGACCTTGTAATCGACGATTTAAGGGGCTTGATGGGCATTGTGACTCAGGAATCTATCCTTTTCAACGATACGGTTTTTAATAATATTGCTTTGGGAATTGAAGAAAAAGTGACCCCGGAACAAGTTCAAAATGCGGCAAGAATAGCCAACGCCCACGAGTTTATTGAGCAAATGGAGCAAGGTTACCAAAGCATTATTGGCGATCGCGGACAAAAGCTCAGTGGTGGGCAACGCCAGCGGTTGAGTATTGCAAGAGCCGTGCTCAAAAATCCCCCCATCATGATTCTCGACGAAGCCACATCGGCCCTCGATACCGAGTCGGAACGGTTGGTTCAGCAAGCTCTGGAAAATCTGATGAAAAACCGCACATCGCTCATCATTGCCCACCGACTTTCCACCATTCAGCATGCCGACGAGATTGTGGTTGTGGACAAAGGTGAAATTAAGGAAAGGGGTGTTCATCAGGAATTGCTCCAGCAAAATGGAATCTACAGAAGGCTGCACGATATGCAGGCGTTTAAGTAGATTGAATTACAATGATATAGGATACTATTTCCGCGCCAAAACCTGGGCAAATTCAAACAGCAATCTCACCCCAACACCTGTTCCGCCAGTTCCGCGATAATTGAGTTTTTTGGTGGTAAAAGCTGGTCCGGCAATGTCTAAATGGATATAAGGATAGTTGGTGAATTTCTCCAGGAATTTTCCGGCAGTGATGGCACCACCTTCCACTCCCCCCAAATGAACCATATCGGCAATATCCGATTTTAGCTGTTCGGCATATTCATCCCAAAAGGGGAATTCCACCACCCGTTCCGAAGTTTTTTCACCGCAGGCTTTCAATTGACTCATAAACTCATCGGCTTTGGAGCTCATTCCCACCAAGCCCAGATTTCCAATGGCCCGGGCTGCAGCACCGGTTAAAGTGGCCATATCAATCACCAGCATGGGGTCGTATTTTTTGGCATAGGCCAGAGCATCGGCCAGAATCATCCGGCCTTCGGCATCGGTATTCTCTATTTCTACGGTTTGCCCGTCGAACATGGTAATCACATCGCCACTGGCAAAGGCATTTTCGCCCGGACGGTTGTCGGTAGCAGGAGCCAAAGCAATCACATGCAATGGAAGCTGTGCTTTGGCAATGGCAAACACCGCAGCGGAAACTGCTGCCGCTCCACTCATATCGCATTTCATGGTATTCATAAAATCACCGGGTTTCAGGTTCAGTCCGCCGGTATCGTAAACCACTCCTTTTCCCACAAAAATAACAGGCTGAGTATTGATGGCATCATCTGGCTTGTATTCGAAGATGGTGAAAGTTGGCGGGTCGATACTTCCTTGATTTACAGCCAGTAAACCACCCATTTTCAGAGCTTCAATCTTGTTCTTATTCAATATTTCGGCTTTTATGCCCACGTCTTCGGCCATTTGTTTTATCTCGTGCGCCAAAGCTTCGGCATTGAGGTAATTCACGGGCATATTCACTAAACTGCGGGCTGTGAGTGTGGCTTCCAACACAATATTGAGTTTTTCGATTTCATCGTCGCTCACGGCGGCATGATCCAATTGAATCACTTCGAGATAGCGTATATTTTTCGACTTATCGGTTTTATAGGCGGTAAAACTATAATTGCTGAGTGCCATTCCTTCGGCAAAAGCCAAAACCTGCTGAGTGGACAATTCGGGAGCCACCACAAAAACTTCGGGCGATTTAAATTCCTGAATTGCCTGAGTGAGGCGATCGGCCATGATGCGCAATTGCTCCAGCGCATGATTGGGATTGGATTTAGGCTCGAAGAACTCGAGAAAAACCTGATGCGACAAGCGGTTAAAAACGAAACTCATCTGTTCGTCAGCCTGAATCCTGCCAACGACATAAGCCATTTCTTCTTCTGAGATTGGCAATGCTCCCCGAAGCTCTTTTCCGGGAATTATATAAATAACTGAGGCTGACTGTTTGGTAAACGATTGTTTATTGATAAGGGTGAACATAGTTGCAGGTTTTTGAAATACGAAACAAAAATACAAATTATAACCTCCCCCAAAACCCCTAATTTTTCTTATCGGCCATTAAAAAATATATTTAATTTTGTGGTCAACTATAAAGAATACAGCTATGGAAGATGAAGCCAAAATGGTAATAGAAGATGCCAGAGAGAATATGAATGCCACAATAGCGCATCTTGAAAAAGAATTATTGAAAATAAGAACAGGCAAAGCCAACCCACAAATGCTGCTTGGTGTAAAAGCTGAGTTTTATGGAGCCTTGACGCCCATTGAGCAAATGTCGAATATCAATACCCCCGATGCCCGCCAAATCACCGTTCAACCCTGGGATAAAAGTACTTTGGGTGCCATTGAAAAAGCCATTATGAATGCCAATCTGGGGTTTAATCCGCAAAACGATGGTACCCTGATTCGCATTGCCGTTCCCCCACTCACCGAAGAACGAAGACTGGGACTGGTTAAAAAAGCCAAAGCCGAAGGCGAAGATGCCAAAGTAGCTATCAGAAATATTCGTCGCACCAGCAACGAATACGCCAAATCGCTGAAAAGTGATGGCCTTTCGGAAGACCTGATTGAAAACATCGAAATCGATATTCAGGAGATGACCAACATGTTCATTAAAAAGGTAGATGCCATTCTTGTGGAAAAAGAAAAAGAAATTATAACAATTTAGGCTCCCAAGGCCATCCAAAATACCACTTTCAGCATTCTTGAAGTGGTATTTTTTTATTTCATTTCAGATGTCTTGCCTTAAAATTCTGTCAGATAAATTATTAAAACAAATAACCCAACTCAATAAATAACTCCATGAAAATCATTTGCTTAGGCCGCAATTATATCAATCACGCCAAAGAGCTCAACAATCCGGTTCCTTCGAAACCTGTCTTCTTTTTCAAGCCCGAAACGGCTATTTTAAAGAAAAACGAAGACTTTTTTTATCCTGAGTTCACTTCCGACTTGCATCATGAGGTGGAATTGGTGGTGAAAATCAGCAAGGTAGGAAAACATATTGCAGAGAAATTTGCCCATAAGCACTATGAGGAGATTGGTTTGGGAATTGACTTCACCGCCCGCGATTTGCAGGACGAGCAAAAGAAAAAAGGCCTGCCCTGGGAGATTGCCAAAGCCTTTGACCATTCGGCGCCCATAGGTCGCTTCATTCACAAAAGCGAATTGGGCGATTTGCAGCAGCTCAGTCTGGGTTTAAAAAAGAACAACGAGTGGGTGCAGCAAGGCAATTCCAGCCAAATGATTTTCACCATCGATTATATTATTGCCTATGTTTCGCAGTTTGTGAGCCTTAAAATTGGCGATTTAATTTTCACCGGTACACCCGAAGGGGTTGGCCCTGTTCAGATTGGTGACCAACTCACAGGCTTTCTCAACGATATTGAGATGTTCTCTTTCAAAATCAGATAGGCATAACCCACTGATTTTTAACTGATTTCCTGTTAATTTACAGCGCATGGCCATCCTCTATTGGGGTGGACTTTTTTGCATTTCGCGTCTGGAAATCAATTGCTATATTTGTCGGCTCAATAAAAATATGCTCATGGGTTTTCAACAGGAAATTGAAAGAAGAAGAACTTTTGCTATTATTTCGCATCCCGATGCCGGAAAGACCACACTCACTGAGAAGCTTTTGCTTTATGGGGGTGCCATTCAAATTGCAGGTGCGGTGAAGTCGAACAAGATAAAAAAAACGGCTACCTCCGACTTCATGGAAATAGAAAAGCAAAGGGGAATTTCGGTGGCCACCAGCGTCATGGGCTTTGAATACGATGGCTTTAAAATCAATATTCTCGATACGCCCGGCCACAAAGACTTTCAGGAAGATACATACAGAACTTTAACCGCCGCCGACAGCGTGATTGTGGTGATTGACGTGGCCAAGGGCGTGGAGCCCCAAACCGAAAAATTGGTTGAAGTTTGCCGCATGCGCAATATCCCCATCATTGTTTTCATCAATAAGCTCGACCGATTTGGTAAAGATGGCTTTGAACTGCTCGATGAGATTGAACAAAAACTGCATATTCGCGTAACTCCTCTGAGCTGGCCCATCAATATGGGTACCAATTTTAAAGGAGTTTACAGTATTTTCGAAGATAAACTCAACCTTTTTACCCCCGGCAAACAAACCATTGAAGAGTATGTGGAGATTAATGGATTGAACGATTCCAAACTCGACGAAATAGTTTCTGCCAAAGACGCCGACAAGCTTCGCGAAGAAATGGAAATGGTAACAGAAGTGTACCCGAAGTTCAACAAACAAACCTATCTCGATGGAAATATTTCGCCCGTTTTCTTTGGCAGCGCCCTCAATAATTTTGGGGTGATGGAATTGCTGAATTGCTTTATTCAGATTGCCCCCAATCCACTGCCCTACGAGACTCAGGAAAGAGTGGTGCGACCTGAGGAGGATACTTTTACGGGGTTTGTTTTTAAGATTCATGCCAATCTCGATCCCAACCATCGCGATAGAATTGCCTTTGTTCGGGTTACATCGGGCATTTTTAAGCGTAACGAGTTTTATACCCATGTGCGACTCGACAAACGGGTGAGATTCAGCAGTCCAACCGCTTTCATGGCACAGAAAAAATCGGTGATTGACGAGGTGTACCCCGGCGACATTGTGGGTTTGCACGATACCGGAAGCTTTAAAATTGGCGACAGCCTCACCGAAGGCGAAATGCTTCATTTTAAAGGAATTCCAAGCTTCTCGCCCGAATTGTTCAAGTACATAGAAAATGCCGACCCCATGAAATCGAAGCAATTGGCCAAAGGCATCGACCAGCTGATGGACGAAGGCGTGGCTCAGCTCTTTGTGGGAAAAACTTCGGGGAGAAAAATTATTGGCACCGTGGGGGCACTTCAGTTCGAAGTGATACAGCACCGTTTGTTGCACGAGTACGGCGCCAGTTGCCGCTACGAACACATAACGCTCTTTAAAACTGCCTGGATTACAAGCAAGAAAAAAGCAGCGCTCGATGAGTTTGTTTCACGAAAAGGCTCCAGCTTAGCGGTGGATAAGGAAGGTCGTTTGGTCTTTTTAGCCGAATCGAAATACGCTCTCGACCTGGCCATGGACAAATACAAAGACATTGAATTTCATTTTACTTCGGAGTTTTAAATATCAGGCAAAGTCACGGGGTCACTCAAAATGACCCCGTTACTTTTAACCCCAATTCCTAAATCCCCGTTTCCTCGGTTTGAGCCGAGCCGTTATCCATCAAATAGGCTTTTATAAAATCATTCAAATCTCCATCCATCACCGCCTGCACATTGCTGGTCTCGTAGCCGGTTCGCAAATCTTTCACCAATTTGTAAGGATGCATCACGTAATTTCTGATTTGTGAGCCCCATTCAATTTTCTTCTTATTGCTCTCAATGGCATCGATGGCTTCCTGTTTTTTGCGGAGCTCAATCTCGTAGAGCTGCGACTTGAGCATCTGCATGGCCTTTTCGCGGTTTTGTCCCTGGGATCGGGTTTCCTGACATTCAACCACAATGCCCGAGGGCTCGTGCTTCAATCGGACGGCTGTTTCTACCTTGTTCACATTCTGCCCGCCCGGACCGCTGGAGCGGAATGTATCAAAGGTAATATCGGCAGGACTGATTTCTATTTCAATATCGTCATCGATTACCGGATAGGCATAAACGGATGCAAAGGAAGTGTGCCGCTTATTGGCCGAATCGAAGGGAGAAAGTCGCACCAACCGGTGAACGCCATTTTCGCCCTTCAGGTAACCATAGGCAAACTCGCCTTCAAACTCAATGCTAACAGATTTTAAACCCGCCACATCGCCCTGCTGATAATCAATTATTTTGGTCTTGTATTTATTCTCTTCGCCCCACCGCAAATACATGCGCATGAGCATTTCGGCCCAATCCTGACTCTCTGTTCCACCTGCTCCCGGATTTATTTTTAAAATGGCACCCATATGGTCTTCTTCGGCACTGAGCATATTCATAAACTCCAGATTTTCAATGAGAACAATGCATTTTTTATATTCTGCATCCAGCTCATCCTGGGTCGACTCGCCCAATTGATAAAATTCCAGCAGTATTTCTAATTCTTCGTAAAGCTCCTGAACTGCATCAAAATCGTCGACCCACTTCTTTACGCCCCTCAGCTCTTTCATCAACCGTTCGGCTTCTTTGGCATCGTCCCAAAAACCTGGCTGCTGTGTTTTTTCATCTTTTTCTATAACATCTATTCGCTTGCGATCGATGTCAAAGATACCTCCTCAAGGCATCTATTCTAAGCTTCAATGCCTTTATGTCTTCTAAAATTACCATATTGTATTATAAGAATTTGTTTATCATTTCGAGTTCATAGCCCTTGCCCATGAGATAGCGCGAAAGTTTCATTTTTGTTTCGAAATCGGATTCGGCAACCACTGAATGCCTTTTTATTTCAACCAGGTACTTTAAATTCTCCACATAGATTTCCATATCCAACTGTTTTAAAGCCTTTTTAATGGAATAGTCGGTAATATCGCGCATTTTAAGCTCCGTTATTATTTTATTGATTCCCCAGCGTTTAATCTTGATTTTTCCACTCACA
Source organism: Draconibacterium orientale (assembly GCA_020718205.1). Taxonomy (GTDB): domain Bacteria; phylum Bacteroidota; class Bacteroidia; order Bacteroidales; family UBA12170; genus UBA12170. Next base: position 5,319 of record DYSN01000094.1, on the reverse strand, counting down.
AAAGCCTGAGCATATCGGTCTTCGTCAATAAAATTCTGAACCATGAGCTCCGAAATGATGGAGTCCCAAAGTGCTTCATCCACATGCCATTCCCGAAATTTGTTTTCCACATCCCATTGGCAGCGTTCCTGATAGACACAATAATGCGATGCTTTTTCAAAAGCAGTTAAATAATCGGGGGAAAAAGAACCGTTTTGTTCCATGTAGTTTTTTTTGCAAAAGTAACCCAAAAAAAGCAACGATAAATGATAAATGTTAATTTGGGGGGTTTAGGCCTTTTCGCCATTCAAAAAGCTACCTTTGCAACCTGATAATAAATAGTTGTTTTATGCGAAAACAAGTCGATGTTTTAATCATTGGAAGCGGCATTGCAGGGCTTTCTTACGCCATAAAAGTTGCCGACCACGCTCAGGTTCTCATCGTTACCAAAACCGAGTCGGACGAGACAGCCACCAAGTATGCCCAGGGCGGAATAGCAGCGGTGATGTATACCCCCGACACCTATGAAAAACATATTGCTGACACCATGAACGCCGGTCAATATCTCAACAACCCCGAGATTGTGCGGCTCACCATCACCGAATCTACCGAGCGCATTCATGAACTTGTGGACTGGGGAACTCAATTCGACCTCAATTCAAAAGGTGAATACAGTTTGGGGCGTGAAGGCGGACATAGTGAACACCGCGTTTTGCATCACAAAGACAGCACCGGCTCGGAAATTGAGCGGGCTTTGCTGGAAAAAGCAAGAACACACCCCAACATCGAATTCTGGGAAAACCAATTTACCATCGACATCATAACTCAACACCATCTGGGCAAAGAAGTAAAAAGGCATATGACTGATATTGAATGTTATGGAGGCTATATCTTCAATCCGGAAACAGAAGAAATATACACCGTACTCTCCAAAATTACCATGTTGGCCACCGGCGGAATAGGAAACCTGTACAGCAGCACCACCAACCCGCCCATTGCTACCGGCGATGGCGTTGCCATGCTTTATCGGGCCAAAGGTGTGGTGAGCGATATGGAGTTTGTTCAGTTTCACCCTACTTCGCTCTACAATCCGGGCGAAACGCCTTCGTTTTTAATCACCGAAGCGCTGCGGGGTTTTGGTGCCATTCTGCGAAACAAATCAAGCGAAGCATTTATGCAACGCTACGACGAACGCTGCTCCTTAGCTCCCCGCGATATTGTGGCTCGCGCCATCGACAACGAACTCAAAATCAGTGGCGACGATTGTGTTTATCTCGATTGTACACACCTGAAAAAGAAGGATTTGATGGATCATTTTCCTAAGGTTTATGCCCGCTGTCTCGCTTTGGGTATCGATATTTCGCGCGATCAGATTCCGGTGGTTCCATCGGCACATTATAGTTGTGGCGGAATTAAAGTGGATAAGGATGCCTGTTCTTCCATTAAACATCTTTATGCATCGGGCGAATGCGCTGCAACGGGTTTGCACGGTGCCAACCGACTGGCCAGCAACTCTTTACTCGAGTCGCTGGTATTTAGTCACCGCGCTGCACAGCACACCATAGAACAAATTGGCCAAATTGATTTTTGCAAGGGCATTCCCGACTGGAACGACGAAGGAATGATTCACAACGAAGAAATGGTTCTCATTACCCAAAGTACCAAAGAGCTGCAAAGTATCATGAGCAATTATGTGGGCATTGTGCGAAGCGATTTGCGTTTAAAAAGAGCCCTCGACCGTTTGGGTATCATTTATAAAGAAACAGAATCGTTATACAATAAGTCTAAAGTCTCCGTTCAGATTTGCGAGCTGCGGAATCTCATCAATATTGGATATCTGGTTATAAAAATGGCTCAAAACCGCAAGGAGAGTATAGGGTTACACTACACCATCGACTATCCGCCCATAGCAAATTAGCGGATGGATTCCTTTTTTTTATTTAAAAGCACTGTAAAGGCAAAATAGAATCCCAGCGAATAGGTGGAATAGGTGGTTTGGTTAGATATGGGGCCTTGAAGGGCGGTCCTGGTTTCGGGGCTATAACTCACCGGATTTGAAAAATCGATAAACTCCCGCTGTGATTTCTTTACACCGTAGGAATGTTGCAATCCCGCCACAAAATTAATCCGCTGAAATTCGAATTTTACACCACCAGTCAAGTGAATCAGGTTGTTGTTGAGATTGTCGAAGCTGTTGATTTCCCAATATTTCTCGTTGTGCGAAATGCGGTAGGGATTGAAATCGGATCGAACCCCCGCTAAAAATCCCACGGTAGTGGTGAGCATTTTTTTATAACCCATAGCGAAGTTAAGAATGGCTCTGTTTTGAAATATATAAGATGAAAAATCGGTTCCCTTTTCAGAGTTGCCGCCGGTTTTAGTGGCATCAACCAATACATACTCAGCTATTTCCTTAAAATACTCCACTGTGAAGAAATATTGACTTCGTGAATTTTGGTGACGATATTTCACCCCCAAAGCCACCGAAAAAGGATCTTTTAACTGAAAATGCGCATCCGTAATAAATTCATTGAAGTAGTAATCGGGAATGTGGTTATTTTGATAGAAAATATTGGTATGGCTCACTGTTTTATTGATGTCGGCACGGCCTAAAATACGCCACGAAGGGAAAGTAAAATTGATGCCCGCCTGAAATTTTTTCGTCTTGTACATGGCTCCGACTTTGGCAATAAAGCGCCAATTATAGCCATTGATTCTTTCTTCGAGATCCCACGAAGATGAAAACAGGGGAATGCTGTCTTCTAAGCTCACCCGCACCGGAATGGCTGTAGCACTGGCTTCGCGGGTATAGTTAAAGGTAATCACACTCACATTGAGTGCCAAACCCAACGACCAGTTTTTGCCAAATGCCTTGGCAACTCCCATGCTTCCCCAGTAATCGTTGAAGGCACTTTTGAGATTGAATAAGCCGGTGTATTGTTCCAGTGTGTTATGATAAATCAGGTCGCTGTTATTGTTTACAACGCGGTTATAAATGGATGTTTCTGCATGATTTCTGTTGAATATCGCAAACTGATAGGTTAGATTTTCTACCTTTTTCGATGGATACACATAAGCCGCAAAACGCGGATAAACCTTAAAAAACCAGTTTTCCATTTTGGTATTTTGCCCCAGCGGATTTTTGTAAACCTTATGTTCGATATTGAATAAACTGGCATTGATTTGAAATCGGGAATCCTTGATGTCTGAAATGCCCGCCGGATTGTAGTAAATGGCCGTTACTTCGGCGTTTCCGCCCACCACAGCACCCGCCAGCAACGATGCTTCGGTGTTAAAACTCGTGGTCCAGTAGTTGGAGGGTTGTGCCAGTAATCCAAAGACCAAGGCCACACAAAAACTCAGGATCAGTGCAACTTTCCTTAACATGCCATAGAGATTTTTGCCAGGTTATTCAACAATTTCTATGCTATAGGAAGCCGAAAAACTATCGTTGCCGCAAAGTTTTATGATGCCTTCTTTTTCCATAAAATGCTGATTAGTGCCGGCAGCATCGGCATAACCCAGCCAGGGTTCGATGCAGATGAAAGGCGCTTTGGGTTTGGCCCACAATCCAAGCGATTTGAACTCAGGAAAACGCACTCTGATTCGCTCGCCCGACGCATCGCAAAGACTCACACTGCGGCTTTTGAGCGATTTAAAAATGAGCGCATCGTGTTCGAACATATCGTCGCGAAGGGGTAAAATCTTGCTGTTTTTCAATACATATTCGCCTTCGGCAGCTATTTGTCCCGATTTGTTCAGGTTCCAGGTTCTTAAGTTTTCTTCCTTTTCGAACCGCAGAAAATAGTCGGAATAGCTTTGCGAGGGATGAACAGGACAATTGAAAGCCGGATGGCCACCAAGCGAAAAATACATCGACCTGTCATCGGGATTGGTAACCAAATGGCTCACTGTTAGCTGATTGCCACTGAGTTCGAAGCTGATGAAAAAAGAAAAGTAAAACGGATAAAGAAGCCAGGTACTTTCGTCCGACTGGAGCTCAAGGGTGATTTTATGGGGTTTCTCCTCCGCCAGGGTTATTCTGTTATTTCGCCTTACAAACCCATGACGAGGCATATGATAGGGTTGCTGATTTACGTAGTAGGTATCGTTTTTCAGTCCGCCAACAATGGGAAACAGCACAGGTGCCTGACTTCCCCAAATTTCGGGGTTTCCCTGCCACATATATTCAATACCGGTTTTTTTGCTTTTGATACGGCAGATTTCAGCACCAACACTCGTAATACCAATTTCTAAAAGCTCGTTTTCTAATTTATACTGTTGCATATCATCCCGAATTTGTCCCCCCTAAAATAGAGATTATTTTTGGATGAGCAGCGGGGTTCTTTGTATTTTAGAATCATTCTCAATTTCAATGATATAAAGGCCGGCAATTATGCCATTAAAATTAATTTCATGAATATAGCTCCCTTGATAATGTTCAAATTGGCAAATCTGACCCCGTGTAATAAAGATATCACAATTGAAAAGGTGGCGATTTAATATTTAGAAATCATGATAAAATTCCAATTACCTTTTTCGATGTCAGAATCTCCAATGGCAAATAGCAATAAGCCAAGTAAATAATCCCTAGAAAAACCCAACCGTCTATTCCAAATACTAAATCTGCTCCGCCACCAGACACTACCACATTACTTCCTGCTCCAAGGTTAGTATCACCAGGCACCGGCTGCCCGAAGATCACCGTTGGTAAAAAATATAGACAGAATAATATTGCGTACCAGAATTGAGCTCTTTTTTCCATAGAGAAACAGAAATTTATGTTAATTCGACTTGAAAACCTTGAATGCCTGAGTGCCTTTGTAATTCTCAACCCTTAAAATATACCAGGCTGAAGGCAAAGGAAGATTAATTGTTGTTGTTTGTTCATCGACTGATTCTTCCCATATCTTTTGCCCGATAAGGTTATAAATCTGAAGATTATAATCCGAAATGGAGTTATTTGCTGCAAACAGATAAAGGTGATTATCTGACCAATAAGCAAAAAAGGCTTCATCATTCACAAATTCGGGTACCACGTTTATCAGATCAGCAAAAATGTCGAAGCGGTTTTCTTCATCGCCGTTTTGATGCGTAAACTCATGTTGGCTGCTGTGGCTTATGGACGTCATTTGATTGAGCTTTTTGTCGAGCAGGGTAAAGCTGTATTCATCGCCAAAACTTTCAACCCCCAGAAATTGCATAATGAAATTCCCTTCCATACCAGGCCTTACGCCCAAATGAATCACCTCGCCTTCTTCGGGAGGGGGAAACGACTGAATAGATACTTCAACTGAACTTTCGGGATTTGTATAGCTGAAAATATGGGGAAGATTGGCT
>DYSN01000216.1 GCA_020718205.1 Draconibacterium orientale | reverse complement strand
GCGTTGGTCACAATCAGGTCAGCTTGTTTTTTACTGATACACGATTCCATAACTAGTGTCACTAAGAAAACACAATAATTTTCAAGATTTGGTTTATCGCCCGATTTTATTGCACATATTTTCAGCGAGATTTTCCCTGAAAATTCTGAAAAATAACAAACACTTGGGCTAAATTTAATTTTGTTAAACATAAAGCTGAAGAAAAGCAATTTTTGGGCATAGAAATCCCATTTTTGGGGTGATTTTTTTGTTTATGCTGCTTTTTTAAGGAGGCCTTGTTCCCTTAACCTTCCCCGTTCTTCTTGGAGCAGTTTTGCGCCCATCTTTTTGAGGTTGTAGGCGCAAACTCCCAGGCCGATGTAGTTTTTGAAATGCGGATAGCCACGGTCGGGGCACCTGTCCAAACCCCTGTTTTCGAGTTCATTGATGTTTGATTCTATGGCGCTGTGCTTATTTTTTAACCTTCGGAAAGGCCTGCTGGTTTCTTCGGCTTCTTCCTGCTTGTTGCGTTTCCCCAGTTTTGGCATGATGACTTTGGGTATTTCCAACTGGAGCAGTTGCTTGTTTCCCTTTCCCCAGTATCCTTTGTCGAAACTCCACGATTCAATATTGTATTTGGTCAACAGCCTGTCTGCCAACGCTATGACGATATCGCGGTCCTGTTCGTATTCCATTATCTGGTAGTCAACAATTAGGTCGAACTGGTCGGTTGTTATAGTCAGTTTTTTGCCCAACTCAACACTTGGCCTCGATTTGCCTTTTTTTATCCATTCGGTATAAGTCTCAAAAATTGAAAACATCTTTTCTTCATGTGGTATCGTTTCCCCTTTTATTATCCGCCTTTCAACCAAACCGATATGCTTGTGCAACAGTTGCATAAAATATTCCAGCGAAAATACTAGGGCAAGGTCCTGATCATCAACGATTGGCAGTTGTGGCAGTTGTTTTTCAAGTTTTGCATAAAGTGCGGTAGCCTTGTTAATGTAACTGCGGGCTGCACTGGCTTCCCTCTGTTCTTTGCCCTTGCCCCCTGAAGCTGTTGCTTTGCCCAGTTCCCGCATCAGGCCTTTGAGTTCGGACTTCCAGCTTTTTATCTTCCGCCACCCTTGCAGGTTGTTGTATTTGCCCAGAAAAACACAAACAGCATCAATGCTTTTTCGTGCACTGTCCCACAGCAGGGTGTAGTCGGTCGGGAAGTGGACGTTGCTCTCTACCACAAAGCTGTCAGTCTTTAAGCGCAAGGCTGCCGTTTCTTTTTTTTTAAACACCTGGCCATGTGCAAATTCCAACACAAGAGAGTTTATTTCTTTTACCATTTCATCGCTGAGCAGGGTCACATTGTCGTAAATGTTTTGATAACTGAACTCTGTGCGCTTGAAACCATATTCGGTCTCAATACCCATTAACCACCTTATTGACAAATGGTTATTGGCCAGGTTGAAAATCCAGTCGTAACTCATGTTCAGGCACAGCCGTACCTGCGACAAAACAAAAATGCACCAAAGATCCATCCCCGGCCTGCCTGTTTTCTTTTTGCCTTCCAGCAAGTAACGTTCCAATATTTCGAATAGCTTTTGGTTATATTCCGGATGGCAATACAATGCTTTCAGCGCTGCTATCAATTCCTCCAGTTTGTCTTTGTGTTTTACCTTGATGGGAGTGTCTTTAATTAATCGCTGTCCAATTGAATATTGTTGTTCGAACCTGTCTCTCATATCTGAACCTTTTGTGTACTGTTTCTCGAAATACGCCAATCTAAAATCATTAACGGCTTGAATTTCTGTATTTTAAACAATTTAACCAAACTAAACACTATAAAGATTCAAGAAAGTTATCAACAGCAATCGTTTGATTGTCAAAGGATAATGAGTTTGTTAAGAGGCACTACTTATAAAAGTGGCGGCTATGCTACTTTAAGCGGAACTTCAATGGCCGCACCACATGCTGCCGGCATTTTACTTTTGGGTAATATCACAACCGAAGGATATGTTTTAAACGATCCGGATGGGAATGCTGACCCAATCGGAGTTCATTGAAAGATATTTTGTTACTAATAAAAAACCCGGGTAGTTTTATCCGGGTTTTTTATTAGCCATTTCAGAAATAAACCCTTTTTTGTCTTTTAAATGGATTTCCCTATTTTTGTGCCTCAATTTTGAAAGTTTTGTGATGCGCTTTTACAACCGTATAAATAAGGAAGAACTGAAGAAAAAGCTGATGGAAGAACCATTTTCAGCGTAAAACCATTTCGTTTTACAAATATCATTATCTGGAAAATCCACAGGAATTCAGGGATGCTATATTCCGCGACTGGGATGTTTTAAGTTGTTTCGGCCGTATCTATGTGGCTCGCGAAGGCATCAACGCGCAAATGAGTGTGCCGGAACACCGTTTTGACGAATTTCTGAAAACCTTTGAAAAATATGAAATTCTGAATGGAACCCCGATTAAATATGCCATTGAAGACGATGGAAAATCGTTTTACAAGCTCACCATAAAAGTTCGCCCCAAACTGGTGGCCGATGGACTTGACGACGGAACTTACAATGTAACCAATGTTGGGAAGCACCTGACCGGAATTGAATTTCACGGGCAGATTGGCAAACCCGACACAGTTGTGGTTGACATGCGCAATTATTACGAAAGTGAAATCGGCCGTTTTGAAGGCGCAATTTGCCCGGAAGCTGACACCTTCCGCGAAGAATTGGAAATAGTAACCGATTTGCTGGAAGATAAAAAAGACAAGAAAATATTGGCTCTATGACGGATACTGTGGGTAATCAAATCTGAGTTTAGATGTTAAGAAG
>DYSN01000093.1 GCA_020718205.1 Draconibacterium orientale | reverse complement strand
ATTATTGATAATCAAATATTTAAATGTTTTTCGAGTTTTTTGTCATGTACTAAGGATAAATCACTAATTTTATTATAGGGTTGCAATAAAATATGGCGGCTTCATTGTGTTACATGAATTACGAATTTTAAGAAGAATGAGGCCTTTTATTAAAATTACTATTTTGGCATTTTTCCTCCTGCCAGTCATAACTTTTTCGCAGGAAATGGCGGGTTTGGTGCATTCCAATCATGCCGGGACCAATGTGCTTTTCTTCAATCCGGCCGGCATGCACCATCAAAAGGACTACCTTTCTATAAATCTGATAACCGCCGACATTTTTTTCTCCAATAATTATTTCTTTTTAGACAAGAACGAGTTTACTGTACCGTCGCTGCTGAGTGGAAACATGGATCTCGTTATGCATCCCACAGGTTATAGTCAGGGCGAAAGACCCTACTATTTGTATGACAAAGCCATAGATACACGACTCGATTTTGATATAAAAATCCAGGGACCATCGGCCATGTTTATTTACAAAAGCCACGCGGTGGCCTTATTTTCAGCAGCCAAAAGCATTATGACCATGAGAAATATAAGCCCAGATATTGGTAATCTGATGTATTATGGTTTTGGCTATACTCCACAGCATCTGCAAAAATATTCGGTACAGAATTTTAACATGAGCACTCTTGCCTGGGGTGAAATTGGCTTAAGCTATGCCTATCAATGGAATAGCCGATCGTTTTCAAACTGGAACTTTGGAATCAGCCTGAAATATTTATTGGGCGTTGTCGGAAGCTATTTTCATGCCGATGATATAGAATACACCCTAATTGACGACACGACACTGGACTTAGACAAAATGGAAGCCGATTTGGGTTTCTCCATGCCAGCCGACTACGAAACCAATGATTTTCCTGCGGGGAGCTTCCTAAATGGTAAAGGATTCGCTGTCGACTTGGGAATCGAATACCAGGAACTTCTTGACCGTCAGGCCAAATCAAATGCCAGAGCATGTGCCCAACCTTATTATCCTTATAAATACCGATTTGGAATCAGCTTGATAGATGTTGGTTATATCAATTTCAAAAACAACGCACAACTTCATTCGTTTACCAATACCGATTATACCTGGTATCGAATAGATACCGCTAATTATGAAAGCCTAAACTCATTACTTCAAGAGTCGAGTCTGAGATTGTATGGCTCGCCCACTGCGACCTATAAAGCTAATGCCTTTAAAATGTGGCTGCCTACATCCATAAATATCGACGGTGATTATAATTTCGAAAATGATATCTATCTGAATGCCAGTGCCGTAATCGCTCTCCCATTTAATCGAAATTTTATTCAGAAACCTTCAGTGGTGTCAATAACACCCCGCTATGAGCACCGAAATTTCGAATTTAGCGTTCCCTTTAGCCTTTATCAATGGCAGTATCCACGCGTAGGAGTTGCACTCAGATTATACTATTTCACCATCGGCAGCGATTATTTTACCTCTCTTCTGGGAGTTCACGACTTCAATGGAATGGATTTGTATTTCTCGCTAAAATTTAAATTCGGAAAAGGTAGTTGCGAAAGACGAAATAAAATTAATCCCTGCGGCGATTCAAAATACAATTTCCCATGGAGTAAATAACTTAATATCAAATACTTATAATTCTCAAAATCCATCGCCAAAAATCAGAAATAAACCTCTAAAATTTTTGGTTATTCGGGCTTCTTTTTGGTGATGATGGCGGCATAACCTCCACCATGATGAATATTTACCTGAATTTTGGCAGGTGCTGTAATGGTAATTTTTCCATGTTTATAGTCTTCGGCATTTTTATCGGAATTGATTCCATCCTGCATAAACTCAACTTCATAAACTCCCTTTGGAAGAAAGCTTAAATCCATGTTGAAAGTTTTTTCACGAACCGTCATTCCGCCAATAAACCATTTATCTGCCTTTTTTCTCGCCAATAATATCCATTCCCCTATTCGGGCATCCAAAACTATTGTTGTATCCCAGGTGGTTGGAATCTGGGCAATAAAAGCCGTAGTTTCTTCCTCTTTGTAATAATTCGAAGGATTGTCGGCCAGCATTTGCAAAGGCGCTTCGTAAACCACATACATTGCCACCTGATGGCATCTTGTACCCATGCTCATGGGTCGGCTCCAGCGAATGGAAAAATATTTTTCATGTGCGTTATCCATAGCTCCAGGTGTATAGTCCATGGGGCCAGCGACCATTCGGGTGAATGGAAGGGTGAGATTATGCTCCGGGGTTATCAACCGGCTCCATTTTGTATTTTCCATCCCCTTCAATCCTTCATAATTTACAATATTCGGATAGGCTTTTTGCATTCCGGTGGGTTTAAAAGCTCCATGAAAATCGACCAATAAATGCCGACTGGCAGCTTCCCCCGCAACGCGCTCATAAAAATTCACCATATACTGATCGGCTCTTTGCATAAAATCGACTTTAATGCCTTTTACACCCCATTTCTCGTAAAGATTTAACACAGAGTCCATATTGCTATCGAGAGGTTTCCAGAGTGTCCACAAAATAACCCCCACATTCTTCGGCTTTCCATATTCAACCAACTCAGGCACATTGATTTGCGGTTGACAATTCATAATATCGGTGGTTGTTTTACTCCAGCCCTCATCCAGAATAATATAGTCCAGACCAAACTTTGCAGCAAAATCTATATAGTATTTATAGGTTTCGTTGTTTATACCCGACTGAAAATCAACCCCGTAAATATTACTATCATTCCACCAGTCCCAGGCCACTTTCCCGGGTTTAATCCAGTCGGCAGCTGCAATTTTAAGTGGTGACGATAGCTCGTAAATCATGTTGTTGTTTACAAGATCCGCATCTTTTTCGGCCAATGCAAAAATCCGCCAGGGGAAGGTTCGGTTACCCGAGGTAAGTGCTATATATTCAGCCTCGCTCGTGATCCGCTCATTCCTGTCGCTATCCTTAATATCGATGGACAAAACAACATGCGGAAAAATGGCTTTAAACTGCTCATTATCATTGGCTTTCCTAAGAAACAAATTGGGATAATCGAATAAATCGGCCTCAGAAAAAAACAAATTCACCCCTCCTTCTTTCTGAAAAAGAACAGGCAGAGAGCAAAAATCGTCGCTCTTTATACTATCGATGGTAGTTTTCAGGTACATCCGCTCGTAATGAGAAATCATGGTTTCTTCTTTTGGAAACCAGGTCAAATCTTTTCCACTGAGCTTAAAACTGAGCAATTCATCATTCACTTTATTCTGCTCATCCATTGTGGTAACCCAACGGTAGGCCAGCCCCCTGTTGCCGATAACCAGTTCCCACTGCGCATGAAGTCCAAAACTAACCAGCAAGCGGTTGTAGGTTGTGGTTGAATTGCTAAACTTTACCGGAACAGGATCGCTCGTTGATATAGTAAGTTGGTCGGCTTCAGTGGCATAGTTGATATAGCGAATCTCCTTTCCTTCTAATTCCAATGCCATTTTTAGTTCACTAACTATCAAACGGTCATTCAAATAAACATTCATTTTAATTTCATCCGCCAGCCAAATATCGGCTCGAATTTTCTGGTCTGGAGAAAAATGATTTAAATCCTGTGCAAAAATCCGGGTAGCAAATAATAAGGAAAAAGCTACCGAAGTAAAAAAATTAAACTTCATGATATTTTAATAAAATTGATTTATAAAACGATGTTAAAGTAAGCATCAACTGAATTATTTGGGTATAATCTATTGAATATTATATCCTTCGTTTAAATAAAGGCGTATTGCAACAGCCATTAAAAGAAAAACACCAAGTGCCCAATAATCAAAATCGACCCAATCGCGGCGTTTTTTAAACCCGAGGGATGCCGGCTGAAGTGTTCCCCAAAATACCCCAAGAATAAAAACAAAAACGGTAATATGTACCAGGGTATCCCTAAATTGATAGGCTGCCTGATGGGGTGTTCTAAAGATAAAATAGGCAATAATGCCCAAAATTGCGGGGAAAAGTAACTGTGCCTTAACAATATAAAAGTTCTTTTCCGAATGTAAATGTCTGAAATACATATTTCCGGTTATTAGAACGTGCTTTCGCGAAATTCGTCCAAGAAAAAATAAAATGAAAATAAAGATTATAGAAATCATAATTCGTATCGACATCGGAATCTTTAATGTGTTCATAACCGAACCCACGCTAAAATCGGAATAAGCGCCAACGATAATATTCCCTAGAAACCAGGTGATGGCCAAAATATAGCACCACAAAAAAAAGAGTTTGATATTTCCCGCGTATGCCCTTCTCCATTTATAAAGTCGCTCAAACAAAATGGCAAAGAACAAGGTGTACATGGTGGCAAACATAAAAATCAAGGCAATATCGTCGTGACTCCAGTGTCCATCCTGTGGTTGAATTATATAGCCATAATAGAATAATTTACCACTAAATTGATTGTATTGCCCAAGCAGAAGTGCGAAAAGGTTAGATGAAATAATGACAGTAAAAATCGCCAACATGTAGTAGATGAACGAATTAAACACAATAATCCAAAAATCGGTGTTTTCCTTGAGAGTAAAGTCAGATAGTTTTACTTTAATTTTCATTGCGTAATGTTTTGATTCTTATTTGGTTTAAACCCAGAAATTGTTTACAACTAATTAATTGCTTCGCTTATGAACCAATTGTTTCGATCCATTTCTGTTTTTTTGGTGAAGTTAAATAAAAAACCAATTGTTGATACCGACTCATCAAGCATATCTTCTATTTTTGTAAAAGTTACCAATCTATTACTTTTGGTAAAAACATTAACCCGAAAAACAATCATATTAAATATAATCTTTCGCAATTTTCAAATTTGATCTTTATGAAATATTTATTCATAATACTGATTACAAGCCTTTTACTATCTGCCTGCCAAACAAACAGGCCATCTTTCAGCTCCCGGAAAGACATTAATGCCAATTGGATGTTTCAATCAAATACAGATTCCACGGCGCATAAAGCTGAAGTTCCAGGAAATATTCATACCGACTTGTGTCGTAATAATTTGATATCCAACCCATTTTATTCCAATAATGAGCTGTCGCTTAAATGGATAGAAAACGAAAACTGGATTTATAAAACCGAATTTTTATTAACCCGCTATCAGTTGAATTCTGATGTTATCAATCTTATTTTTAATGGACTCGACACTTATGCCGAGATCTATTTAAATAATCAACATATTGGCTCGTCGAACAATATGTTCACTCAGTTTAAACTCAATATCAAATCTTTGGCAAAAGAGAAAAACTACTTGACCATTCATTTTGCATCGGCCATTAAAACTGCAGAGCCCCTTTACGATGCTCAATCTCCCCGCCTGCCTGCCGACAACGACCGAAATATAAAAGCAACCAGTATATTTACGCGCAAAGCTCCTTATCAATATGGCTGGGATTGGGGCCCCAGAATGGTCGGTGCCGGAATTTGGCAGCCCGTTTTTATAGAAACCTGGAATCGAGCAGAAATGGTTGAATCACGCGTAAGCCAACAATCATTAAGTCAGGAAAATGCTATTGTGAACTTCAGCACCAGGCTAAATGCTTTCGATGGGTTTCGTGCAAAATTGAGAATCTTTCAGGGTGATGAGCTTTTATTATCGAAGGATATTGACTTAAATGCAGGAATAAACCAGATAACTGAATCATTCGAAATCCAAAATCCAAAACTTTGGTGGCCCAATGGCTATGGCGAAGCATATCTCTATACTTTTAAAGTTCTACTCGAAACGAATGGCTTGTTATGGGAAGATTATTTTTCCTTAGGATTAAGAACCATCGAATTGGAACGTACCAACGACAGCATTGGACAAAGCTTTCGGTTTCTGGTCAATAAAACCCCGATTTATGCCAAAGGTGCCAATTATATTCCCCAGGATGTTTTTCCGTCGAATGTTCGTGATGATGATTATAGAACTTTGCTGACACAGGTAAAAAACGCCAACATGAATATGCTAAGAGTCTGGGGTGGTGGTATTTACGAAAATGATGTATTCTACCGCCTTTGCGACGAGCTCGGAATCATGGTTTGGCAGGATTTTATGTTCGCCTGCTCTTTATATCCTGCCGACAGCGCCTTTGTGAACAATGTAAGCTCCGAAGCTCAATTCCAGATCAAACGGCTTCGCGACCATGCATCACTGGCATTATGGTGCGGAAACAACGAAATCAACGAGTTATGGCACAATTGGGGATACCGGAAAGCATATCAATACTCCTATCAGGATTCCGTTAATGTTTGGGCCGATTATCAGAAAATATTCAACGGATTATTGCCCCGGTTGGTCAACGAGTTTAACCCGGAAACCAGCTATCTCGAATCGTCTCCAGCGATTGGTTGGGGGCACAACGAAAGCATGAATACAGGCGACTCGCATTATTGGGGAATCTGGTGGGGAAAGCAGCCCTTTGAAAAATACGAGGAAAAAATCCCCCGCTTTTCGTCTGAGTTTGGTTTTCAGTCGCTCCCACACCTCAATACCATTCTCAGTTTCACAGACTCATCGCAGCTCAATCTGTTTTCCGATGACCTGAAAACGCACCAAAAAAGTTCCATCGGAAACCAAACCATTCTCGAATATTTGCCTCAATATTTTCCCGAACCCAAAACCTTCGAGGAACTTATTTATGTGAGTCAGCTGTTGCAGGCCTATGGAATGGATGTAGCTTTCAGAGCCCAACGGTTGGCAAAACCCCGTTGCATGGGAACACTTTACTGGCAATTGAACGACTGCTGGCCTGGCCTTAGCTGGTCATCAATGGATTACTACAAACAACAAAAAGCAACCCATTACGTAGCCCGGGAAGATTTTGCCAATTTTTTGGTACAGTCGGAAATTAGAGATAAAATGCTTTTAACAAAGTTAGTTTCGGATAGTTTGAAGGATATAAAAGCAGAGTTAACCGTTTGTGTCATTACATTTTCGGGCGATACCATTAAACACCATTCCCGCGAAATACTCGTTCAGGCCGAAAAAGTTCAGACCATAGAATTAATTCCTTTTAATCTGAGACAAATAGACCCATCCAAAGCTTTGATATATAGTGAATTAAAAATCGGTAATACAATATTAGCCTCACATTTCCATTTCTTTGGCAAACCAAAAAACCTGAACTTCCCAACAAGAGAACTTCAATTGAAGCATGTGGCCGATAATGAATTTCTGGTTTCTTCATCGGCAGATGTATTTCATTACAAAGTCTATCTAAGCACTGAGGAATACGGAAATTTCGAACCCAATTTTTTTCATCTATTACCGGGGGAAAAGAAAAAAGTAAAATTTATTCCGAATACAAAAAACACAATCCTTAAAAAAGAAGAAATCCGTTTGATGTCTTTGAACCAGGTAAAATAAAAAACCCTGTCAAGATAATATCGAAGTTAAAAACTTTGGAATCCATTCCAAAGCAATCACATGTTATTGTTTTACAGAGCTTTACAAATTAAATGATTAAACCTTGTATTTATATTCGAGCTTAGAAAGCTCTTCGTTGGCCTGAACAATTTTTTTCTTTAACCCTTCTTTGTAGGCAATATTCTTTGCCATCATCTGTTCATCGCCTGTGGAAATAATTTGTAAGGCAAGAATGGCAGCATTGAGTGCACCATCAATTGCCACTGTGGCTACAGGAATTCCGGGAGGCATTTGTACTATGGCTAAAAGAGCATCCAATCCATCTAAACTGGATTTTATAGGAACGCCAATCACCGGAAGTGGAGTCATACTGGAAATAACGCCCGGCAAATGAGCCGCCATTCCAGCAGCTGCAATGATTACTTTTATTCCTCTATCCTTAGTGCCTTTCGCAAATACTTCAACCTCTGCCGGGGTTCTGTGCGCCGACAAAGCATTGATTTCAAAAGGAATTTCCATCTCATCAAAAAACCGGGCTGCCTTTTCCATCACTTTTAAGTCGGAAGTGCTACCCATAATAATGCTCACTATTGGCTTCATATGTTCTAAATTTTCACGCAAAAATAAGCCATATCGACTTATATTACCTGTTAAAATTTAATTATTGAAACCAGGTTGCCCAGATTTTGCAAATTTCAAATGCTCCGATTACAGGGTTGGTATTTTTGCTAATATTGTAATGGGAAATCAATAAAGTGTGATTAAAGATAGGAAAAAGCCCTACCAGTTTGTGAATGCTTTGAATTGATGACTCTGAAAAAATTAACTTATAATCTTATATTCTTTTCAAGAGATAATTAGAAACCTAAAAATTACAAGAAATGAAAAAATTTTGGCGCGTTTTACTCACAATAATGTTGGTCTTTGCTATCATTTACATCTTCCTGCCAGCCTATGTTCAACAGGCACTTATCCATCAAACACCTGATATTGATGATTATAAAATTTTTTATAACAGAACCATTCAGGCTGGCACTCCTCAGCCCTGGCAACTTCATGAAAAATACAACAGTTTTAAAATTGCGGAAGCCGACCGCGCACTGATAGAATCCTTTAATACCGTTGCCTTTCTGGTTATTCAGGATCAAAAAATTGTATACGAAGAGTATTGGGATGGTTATACCAAGGAAAGCCTGTCGAACTCTTTTAGCGCAGGAAAATCAGTGGTTTCGCTACTCATCGGAATTGCACTCGACGAAGGTTATATCAAAAGCTTAGACCAAAAAGTTATGGAATTCGTTCCCGAATATAACACCCCCGAGAACAAAAACCTATCAGTCAAAGACGTGCTCACCATGAGCTCGGGGCTCAATTGGGATGAGTCGTACAGCAGTCCTTTCAGTCTAACCACCAAAGCTTATTATGGAACCGATTTACCTGCCATCATCAAGGAACTGAAAGTGGTGGAGCAACCCGGCAAAGTATTTAAATATCTCAGTGGAAATACCGAGCTGCTTGCTATGATTGTACAGGCCGCCACCGGAAAAAGCATCAGCGAGTTTGCATCGGAAAAAATCTGGAAAAACATTGGAGCTGAGCACGATGCCCTATGGAATTTAGACCGCGAAAATGGAACTGAGAAGGCATATTGCTGCTTTAATACCAACGCACGCGATTTTGCCCGTTTTGGTCAGCTTGTCATCAACAACGGTTCCTGGGACAGCACTCAAATTATTTCATCAACCTATTTAACCGAGGCCACCTCCCCTGCCAATTGGCTCCGGGACGAGGATGGATCAACGGTGGATTACTATGGCTATCAATACTGGATTCTTCATCATCAGGGACTTACCATACCCTATATGCGTGGAATTTTAGGGCAGTATATCATGGCTATTAAAGACAAGAATGCTGTGGTGGTTCGATTGGGTCACGATCGGAGCGATGAAAAAATAAACCATCACCCCGCCGATGCTTATATTTATCTCGAAACTGCTTTAAAAATTCTTGAGTAACCCTTACCGCTGCACCAAGCTCCACTTATGTGGAGTTAACCGCTATTTTTTAAAGCATTTTTCCTATGTTTGCATAGTATTTTGCTACTCAAATCAAAACCAAAAGCTGTTATGAAAAGTGATATTTATGTATACAAGCCTCAGAATCATATTCGCATAATCACGGCTGCATCGCTATTCGATGGGCACGATGCCGCAATTAATGTCATGCGACGAATCATACAGGCCAGTGGTGCCGAGGTGATTCATTTAGGCCATAACCGCTCTGTTCTGGAAATAGTGGAATGCGCTATTCAGGAAGATGCTCAGGCCATTGCCATCACCAGTTATCAGGGTGGTCATAATGAGTTCTTTACCTATATGTACGATTTGCTGAAAGAACGTAACTGCAGCCATATCAGAATTTTCGGCGGTGGCGGTGGCGTTATACTTCCCACAGAAATCGAAGAGCTTCAGAACTATGGTATCACAAGAATTTACTCCCCCGACGATGGCCGCGAAATGGGCTTACAGGGAATGATTAACGATTTACTCGAAAAATCGGACTTCCCCACCGGAAAAAATATCCGCTTCGATAAAAATATGCTGCTTCAAAAAAACAACAAGCATATTGGCCAACTGATTTCTTCCATGGAAAACTTTCCGGCAGAAGCCGATTCCTTGCGCACAGAAATAGAATCTTTGGTCAACCAACAAATCCCGGTCATTGGAATTACCGGCACTGGGGGAAGCGGAAAATCGTCGTTGGTTGACGAGCTGGTTCGCCGTTATCTGTCCGATTTTGAAGACAAAACCATTGCCATTGTATCGGTAGATCCATCGAAAAGAAAATCTGGGGGAGCACTGTTAGGCGATCGTATCCGCATGAACAGCATAAATAATCCCAGAGTTTTTATGCGTTCCTTAGCCACCCGTCAGGCCAATTTAGCCCTATCGCGCTATGTAGCCGACACTCTGAATATTCTCAAAGCCGCTCAGTTCGATTTAATCATCCTCGAAACATCCGGAATTGGCCAGTCCGATACCGAAATCACTGATTTCAGCAATACCAGCCTTTATGTAATGACCCCCGAATACGGCGCTGCCACTCAGCTCGAAAAGATAGATATGCTTGACTTTGCCGACTTTATCGCCATCAACAAATTCGATAAACGTGGAGCTCAGGATGCTTTAAGAGACGTGCGAAAACAATATAAACGCAACCACAATCTATTCCACATTGTCGATGATAAACTGCCGGTTTATGGGACAGTGGCATCACAATTCCACAATTCTGGGGTAGTTGAGCTCTATATTCACCTCATGGACAAAGTAAATGAAATGAGTCAGTGCAGGTTTACCTCGAAGTTAAAAAAAGAAGATATTCATGAGAAAACCTTCATCATCCCATCGCACCGCACCCGTTATCTGAGCGAAATATCCGAAACCATCAGAAACTATAATTCCTGGGCAAAGAAACAGGCGATGCTGGCGCATCAACTTCAAGGGTTGCAAATGACTAAGGAAAAACTAGTGCAATACAATGCCAGCGAACAAACCCTAAGCGAAATAGACCAGGCGGTGAAACAGATTTCGCTCGAAATTGACCCGAAAAATCAGGAAATACTGAATCAATGGAATCTTAAAGTAAAAGCTTTCTCGTCTGACGATTATGTTTATCAGGTTAGGGGAAAAGACATCCATGTTTCGACCAAAATTACTACTATCAGCGGGCTCAGCATCAATAAAATATCCCTCCCCAAATACCAAAGCCACGGCGATATTCTAAAATGGAGTCTTCTGGGAAATTTACCCGGTGAATTTCCTTATGCAGCGGGTGTTTTCCCATTTAAAAGGGAAGGCGAAGACCCAACCAGAATGTTTGCAGGCGAAGGAGGCCCTGAAAGAACCAACAAACGGTTTCATTACGTTTCCAAAGGTCTGCCGGCCAAAAGGTTGTCAACCGCCTTCGACTCGGTTACGCTCTATGGCGAAGATCCCGACCGCCGCCCCGACATTTATGGAAAAATTGGTAATGCAGGGGTGAGTATTGCCTGCCTCGATGATGCCAAAAAATTATACTCCGGGTTTAATCTGGCCGACCCAAAAACATCGGTTTCCATGACTATAAACGGTCCGGCACCAATATTGGTAGGCTTTTTTATGAATTCCGCCATCGATCAGCAATGCGAAATCTACATTAAAGAAAATGGTCTCATCAATGAGGTGGAACATAAAATAGCCCGGATTTTTAAAGACCGGGGAACCATACGACCTGCCTATCAGGGGGAACTTCCCGTAGGCAATGATGGTCTGGGACTCATGTTGCTTGGCGTTACAGGCGATATGGTTCTTCCCCCAGAAATATATAACCCCATTAAAGAGAACACTTTATGCAGTGTTCGAGGCACAGTACAAGCCGATATATTGAAAGAGGATCAGGCTCAGAATACCTGCATCTATTCTACCGATTTCAGCTTGAAACTTATGGGCGATGTTCAGGAGTATTTCATTAAAAATCAGATAAATAATTTCTACTCCGTTTCTATTTCCGGATACCATATTGCCGAAGCCGGAGCCAACCCAATCACGCAACTTGCTTTCACTTTGGCCAATGGGTTTACCTATGTGGAATACTATTTAAGCCGGGGGATGGATATCAACAAATTTGCCCCAAATCTTTCCTTCTTCTTTAGCAATGGACTCGAACCCGAATATGCAGTGATAGGTCGGGTGGCCCGAATTATCTGGGCCAAAGCCATGAATAAAAAATATGGCGCCAACAGCAGGTCTCAAATGCTCAAATATCATATTCAAACCAGCGGACGATCGCTGCATGCCCAGGAAATCGATTTTAACGATATCCGAACCACACTCCAGGCATTATATGCCATCTACGATAATTGTAATTCGTTACATACCAATGCCTACGATGAGGCTATCACCACACCAACCGAAGAATCTGTGCGGCGCGCCATGGCCATTCAGCTCATCATTAACCACGAATTGGGATTAGCAAAAAACCAAAATCCTCTTCAGGGGTCTTTCATTATCGAAGAACTCACCGAACTTGTTGAAGAGGCTGTATTAGCCGAATTCGACAGAATAACCGAACGCGGCGGAGTTTTAGGTGCCATGGAAACAATGTATCAACGTTCTAAAATTCAAGAAGAATCGCTATTTTACGAAAACCTGAAACATAGCGGCGAGCTGCCCATTATGGGTGTTAACACTTTTTTAAGCTCATTGGGCTCTCCCACCGTGATTCCACAAAATGTGATCCGCGCTCGTTATGACGAAAAAGAATATCAGATTGAGATGCTCAAACAACTCCAAAATACCCATACACAGCAAGCAAATGAAGCAATTGTTAAATTAAAAAAAGTTGCTGCCGAAGGGAAAAACATATTTTGCGAACTCATGGAAACCACTAAATATTGCTCAATAGGCCAGATAACTGGTGCTTTATTCGATATTGGTGGTCAATATAGGCGTAATATGTAGACTACGATTGAATAAAAGATTAATTTCTATATAAATTAATCTTATTATATTCGCTCATTGAATTGCTCCAACAATACAACTATGATTTCAAAAGAAATATTGGTGATATATCCGGAAGTAAACCAAACCAAAATGGCGGTTTACAGAAATTCCAACATCACATTTTTAAAAACCATTAAACACAAAGCCGAAGATTTGCAACAGTTCACTAATTTGATGGACCAGGCGGATTTTCGAACCAAAGCGGTTATTAACGAGATAAACGATAACGAGCTCAATAAAAATGCACTTGAGTTTATTGCAGCCCGTGGTGGGTTGATTAAACCTTTGAAGGTGGCTGGTGTTTACGAAGTTAATGCCTTAATGATTGAGCATTTAAAAACCGGTTTTCAAGGCGTTCACGAGACCAATATGGGCGGTATTATTGCCGACAATATTGCCAAATTCCTACCCAATGCCAAAGCCTATCTGGCCGACCCGGTAGTTGTTGACGAGTTGGATGATATTGCCCGTGTAACAGGTCATCCTGAGTTTGAAAGAAAATCCATTTTTCATGCGCTGAACCATAAATATATTGCCCGCTCCTATGCCAAAAGTAATAACAAATGCTATTACGACATGAACCTGATAGTTGCTCATGTGGGAAGCGGTGGAGTATCTGTTGGAGCTCATAAAGGCGGCAAAGTAGTTGATGTAAATCAGGCGTTTGATGGTGCAGGGCCATTTTCACTTACCCGTGCAGGAACATTGCCCCCAGGAAAACTAGTAAATTATTGTTTTTCAGGCAAATATACCAAAGAGCAAATGCTTCAGCTCATCACATCCAATGGCGGTGTTGTGGCACATCTGGGCACAAGCAATATCCACGAAATTTATCAAAGAATAGATGTCGGCGACGAGAAAGCAAAATTTATAATGGATGCTATGGCTTATAATATTGCCAAACAAATTGGAAGTATGGCCGTTGCTCTGGATTTCAAAGTCGATGCCATTCTTTTAAGTGGCAGCTTGTTCAACTATCCCACATTCACCGAATTTATTAGCACAAAAATAAAACCCATTGCTCCAATTGCTCTATTCTCATCTATTAACGATATGGATGCCCTTGCCATGAATGCTTTTCTAGCACTCAAGGGCGAAATAGAAATTCACCAATATAATTAATTCCCTATGAGTCATTGGTTGGAAGATGCTGAGAAAAAAATCAGTAAAAGACAGAATTATAAAATAGAAATCAGAGAACGTATCGATCACAAAAAAAGCGACGTGGATACCAATCGCTTCATGATTGAGAAAGATTTTCTTCAGATTATAAACAGTTTTGACTCGCTGATAGAGCGAATTAATAATTTGCCCCGCCACGACAGAATGCCCTTTGGCCAGATTTTTGGCAAACCCAAACTCAATAAACTCGACAATCAACTGCACAAATACCACAGCAGCAGAAAAATAATTGTTAAAGAATTTTCGGGGTTATTAAAGCCATTCAAATCGCAACACTACAAAAACACCAGATCTTTTTTCATCAGTATTGATCGCGAAAAATATCATATACTATTAGAATACAAGGAAATAAAAGCCAAACGTGTTCGTATTAACGACCAAATTCAAAATTTGTGGCAGAAAATCAATTTCGTTAAAGCCATACAGAAAAAGGAAGATTATGATGTTAAGGAAAATATTCAACACATACACATTAATATGTTCAACGAAGATTACTTATTAAAACATATGGATTGGCTGGCTTTTAAAGATAAAGGGGAATCCTTCTTCGACGGACAAACCGAAAAATAAAGCAATCGAGTAGGAGGAAAATAAAATAGATTTCCTCCTATTTTATTTTCCGACCTCTCACACCACCGCACGTACCGTTCGGTATACGGCGGTTTCTTAATTTACACATCGAACTTTGCCGTAGGGCTTGTAATCCGATGTGTTGGTGTGTCCTTTTTCATTCATCCATAGATAT